>NZ_JAGPXJ010000040.1:0-60909 GCF_018070605.1 Streptomyces sp. B15 | reverse complement strand
CCCGGGACGGCACCAATCCCCGGTTGTGGGCAATCGTCCCGCAGGGCGGGACGGGTGGGCACAACCGGGCACGCAGACGGCATCCGGCCGCAACTACCAGCCCGGCGCAGCCCCCAGGAGGGGGTCGCACAGGGGCGCCCCCTGTGAGAAACGGGAAGGGGCGGGGACGGGGAGCAGCCCGCCGCAGGCGCCCACATGGCACCGCAAGAGGGAGGACACCGTGACCCACCACAACCCGAGCCCCGCCGGCCAGGCGCCCCGCACCGGGGTGTGGCTCATCGGCGCACGCGGCTCCGTAGCGACGACCACCATCGCCGGGGCCGTGGCCCTCGCGGCCGGTCTGCACCCACCCACCGGCATGGTCACCGAAACCGCCCCCTTCTCCCGCGCCTGGCTCCCGCCCCTCGACTCCCTCGTCTTCGGCGGCCACGACACCGCCTCCTGCCCCCTCCCCAAGCGGGCCGAGGCCCTCGCCGAGGCCGGCGTCCTCCCCTACGGACTCCCTGCCGCGCTCCGCGCCGAACTCGCCACCGCCGACGCGGCGATCCGCCCCGGAGCCCCGGCCGCCGAGCCGTCCACGGAGGACGAGCTGATCACCGCCTACGCCACCGACATCCAGGACTTCACCCGCACCCACGGCCTCGCCCGCACCGTCGTCGTCAACGTGGCCAGCACCGAAGCCCCACCCACCGACGGCGGACCTCTGCCCCCGAGCTCCCTGTACGCGGCGGCGGCGCTGCGCGCGGGAAGCCCGTACGTCAACTTCACACCCTCGGCCGGGCTGCACCACCCCCGGCTGGCCGAGGCGGCCAGCGACGCGGCCGTCCCGTACGCGGGACGCGACGGCAAGACCGGACAGACCCTGCTGCGCTCCGTCCTCGCCCCGATGTTCGCGCAGCGCGCGCTCGCCGTCCGGGCCTGGTCCGGCACCAACCTTCTGGGCGGCGGCGACGGCGCGGCCCTCGCCGACCCGGCCGCCGCGGCGGCCAAGAACGCGGGCAAGGCCCGGGTCCTCGCCGACAACCTCGGCGACCTCCCCCAGGGCGAGGTGCACATCGACGACGTACCGGCGATGGGGGACTGGAAGACCGCCTGGGACCACATCGCCTTCGACGGGTTCCTCGGCTCGCGCATGGTCCTCCAGACCACCTGGCAGGGCTGCGACTCGGCCCTCGCCGCTCCACTGGTCCTCGACCTGGCGCGGCTGCTGGCCCGCGCCGACGAACTCGGCATCACCGGCCCGCTCCCCGGGCTCGGCTTCTACTTCAAGGACCCCGACAACGGCCCCGCCGACCTCCCCGGCCAATGGCACGCCCTGCTCGACCTGGCCGCCCGCTTCGCCGGGCCCGCCCGATGACGGGCGGTCGCCTCGCTGCCTGGGCGCAGCTGCTGCGGGTCTCCGCCGTGTCCACCGTGCCGGGTGACGCGCTGGTGGGGGCGGCCTCGGTCGGCCGGCCACCCGGCCGGGGCACCGCGCTGGCCGCGGGCGCCTCGCTGTGCCTGTACGAGGCGGGAATGGCGCTCAACGACTGGGCCGACCGCGAGGAGGACGCCCGCGAGCGGCCCGAACGCCCCCTGCCCGCCGGCCGGATCCGCCCGGCCGCGGCCCTGACCGCTGCCACCGGTCTGACGGCGGCGGGGCTGGCGCTGGCCGCCCGCGCCGGCCGGCTCCCCCTCGCCGCGGCCACCGCGCTGGCCGGCACCGTCTGGGCGTACGACCTGCGGCTGAAGCACACGGCTGCGGGGCCCGCCGCCATGGCGGCGGCCCGCACCCTCGACGTACTGCTCGGCGCCGCGGCGACACCCGCACCTGCCGTACCGCCCGCACGCGTCGAGCGGGCGCTACGCCCGCTCGGTGCGGCAGCGGTCATGGGAGCGCACACCCTCGCGGTCACCGCCGTGTCGCGGCGGGAGACCGAGGGCGGATCACCGGCCGTACCGCTGGCGGCGCTGGGGGCCGTCGGGACGATCGCGGGAGTGCTGGCCCGGCAGCGCACCCCGCTGACGGTGGCCGCGAGCGCCACCTACGCCGCCACCGCCACCCGGCCGCTGGCGCACGCCGTGCTCAACCCCTCGCCGCCGCTGCTCCAGCGCGCGGTGGGCGGCGGGATCCGCGCCATGCTCCCGCTCCAGGCCGTGCTCACCGCCCGGGCGTCGGAGAGGGGCGCGGCCCGCGACCAGGGGAGCGGGGCCGCCGGCTCCGTGTCCGCCCTCGCACTGCTCGGTCTGCTGCCCGTCGCCCGCCGCCTCTCCCGGAAGGTCAGCCCCACATGACCCGGTCCCGGCCCCCCTCCCCACTGCGCTACGCCTATGGCACCAACGGGCTGGCCGACCTGCGGCTCGACGACGCCCTCGGGCTGCTCGCCGACCTCGGCTACGCGGGCGTCGGGCTGACGCTCGACCATATGCACCTCGACCCCCTCGCACCCGATCTGGCGGCCCGTACCGCGAAGGTGGCCCGCGCGCTGGAGCAGCACGGGCTGACGGTCACCGTCGAGACGGGGGCACGCTATGTGCTCGACGCGCGCCGCAAGCACCACCCCACCCTGCTCGACCCCGACGCGCAGGCCCGCGCCGCCCGGACGGACCTGCTGCTCAAGGCAGTCCGCGTAGCCGCCGACCTGGGGGCGCACGCCGTGCACTGCTTCAGCGGGCAACTCCCGCCGGGCACCACGCCCGACGCGGGCTGGACCCGGCTGGCCGACGGCATCGGCCCGGTGCTGGACAGCGCCGGCGCCGCGGGCGTCCCGGTGGCGATCGAGCCGGAGCCCGGCCACCTGCTGGAGGACCTGGCCGGGTTCCACCGGCTGCGCACCGCACTCGGCGGCCCGGAGCCGCTCGGTGTGACCCTCGACATCGGGCACTGCCAGTGCCTGGAGCCGCAGTCCCCGGCCGACTGCGTCCGGTCGGCCGCCGAGTGGCTGCGGCACGTCCAGATCGAGGACATGCGGCGCGGGGTCCACACCCATCTCCCCCTCGGTGAGGGGGAGATCGACTTTCCGCCGGTGCTGGCCGCGTTGCGCGAGGCCGGCTACACCGGCCTGGTCACCGTCGAGCTGCCCCGCGACTCGCACGCCGGACCCGACCGCGCCGCCGCTTCCCTCGACTTCCTGACCACCGCCGAAGCCACGGCCGCGAAGGCGGCCACCATGCCGCAGGAGGACGCCTCATGCTGACCCCGCTCGCCTCCCTCCGCACCGGCCTGGAGCTCCACCTGACGGCGGAGTCCCGCACCTGGCTGCGCCGCGCCCTGACCGAGGCGGCCGACGCCCGACCGGACACGGCCGCCCCGGGCGGGGGCGCCGCTCCCGACACGGGGGCCGCTCCCGGCGCGGATGTGCCCGGCGGGGGTGCGGCACCCCGCGCCGGGGCCGCGCCACGACTCCCGCGTTGGGAGCTGCACTTCGTCACGGCGGGCCGCAAGTGCCACCCGGCACCGCGGACGAGTGACACGGCCGCAGCCGCGCCCGACCCCGTCGACGCCGCCCGGGTGCTCATCCTGCACGCCGCCGCGCCGGACACCGACACGCTCAGCCGCCTCTACACGCGCGGCACCGCGGACGAGCGGCGCGCGGTGCTGCTGGCCCTTCCGCACCTGGACCCGCCACCGGCAACGGATGGTGCCCTCGCCCTGGTCGAGGACGCCTTACGGACCAACGACACCCGGCTGATCGCCGCCGCACTGGGACCGTACGCCGCCGCACATCTGCGGGCCCACCAGTGGCGGCAGGGAGTGCTCAAGTGCCTGTTCACCGGGGTGCCGCTGGCCGTCGTGGCGGGGCTCGAACACCGCGCAGCGGGAGACGACGAGCTCGCCCGGATGCTGACGGACTACGCGCGCGAGCGCACCGCCGCGGGCCGCACCGTGCCCGAGGACCTCGGACACGTACTGAAACTGGCCCGGTTCGAGGAGATCCGCGAGGAGATCGAGGAGCGTGACGCCCCATGAAGACGCCGACCCGCCCAGCGGCCCGCCGCATCTTCGACCCGCACATCCATATGACGTCCCGCACCACCGACGACTACGCGGCGATGTACGAGGCCGGTGTCCGCGCGCTGGTCGAGCCGTCCTTCTGGCTCGGCCAGCCCCGCACGTCCCCCGCCACGTTCTTCGACTACTTCGACTCGCTGCTCGGCTGGGAGCCCTACCGCGCCGCCCAGTACGGCATCGCCCACCACTGCACCCTGGCGCTCAACCCCAAAGAGGCCAACGACCCGCGCTGCACCCCCGTACTGGACGAGCTGCCGCGCTATCTGATCAAGGACGGGGTCGTGGCGGTCGGCGAGGTCGGCTACGACTCCATGACACCGGCCGAGGACACCGCGCTGGCGGCGCAGCTCCAACTCGCCCTCGACCATGAGCTGCCCGCGCTGGTCCACACCCCGCACCGCGACAAGGCCGCAGGGCTGGCCCGCACGCTCGACGTGCTGCGGGAGTCCGGGCTGCCGCCCGAGCGCGTGGTGCTCGACCACCTGAACGAGACCACGGTCGGCGCCGCGGCGGACAGCGGCTGCTGGCTCGGATTCTCCATCTACCCCGACACCAAGATGGACCCCGACCGGATGGTCCGCATCCTGCGGGTGCACGGCACCGAGCGGGTGCTGGTCAACTCGGCTGCCGACTGGGGGCACAGCGACCCGCTCAAGACCAGCCACGTCGCCGACGCCATGCTCGCCGCCGGCTTCGACGAGGACGACGTCGACCTGGTGCTGTGGCGCAACCCGGTCGCCTTCTACGGCCAAAGCGGGCGGCTCACCCTCGACGTCGCACCGCCGGGGGAGCGCGAGCAGCAGCTGTTCCAGGGCAACTCCATCCTGCGCGGCGGAGAGTGAGGAGAGCGCGGCCATGCGATTCCGGCACCCCGACGGCACCACGGTCCACCTCGCCTACTGCACCAACGTCCACGCGGCCGAACAGCTCGACGGCGTACTGCGGCAGCTGACCGAGTACGCCGAGCCCGTACGCCGCAGACTGCACCGCGACCGGCTCGGTATCGGCCTGTGGCTGGCCCGCGACGCGGCCCGAACGCTCACCGACGACCCGGCCGCCATCCGGCGGCTGCGCTCCGGCCTCGACCGGGCGGGGCTGGAGGTCGTCACGCTGAACGGCTTCCCGTACCAGGGCTTCGGCGACGAGCACGTCAAGTACCGCGTCTACCGGCCCGACTGGACCGACGACGCGCGCCTGGACCACACCACCGACCTCGCCCGGCTGCTGGCCGCGCTGCTGCCCGACGACGTGACCGAGGGAAGCGTCTCCACCCTGCCGCTGGCCTGGCACACCGGCTTCGACGCCGAGGCCCGGCACCGGGCGCTGACGCGGCTGCACACCCTCGCCGCACGTCTGGACGCGCTGGAGGAGCTGACCGGCCGCTCCATCCGCGTCGGCCTGGAGCCCGAGCCCGGCTGCACCGTGGAGACCACGGCCGACGCCATCGAGGCGCTGACCGGAGAGGACGGCCCGCCCGCGCACCGGATCGGCGTCTGCGTGGACACCTGCCATCTGGCCACCGCCTTCGAGGACCCGGCCAAGTCGCTGGCGGCGCTCGTCGAGGCGGGACTGACCATCGTCAAGTCCCAGCTGTCGGCGGCGCTGCACGCCGAGCACCCCGAACGGCCCGAAGTGCGGGCGGCCCTGGCCGAGTTCGCCGAGCCGCGCTTCTTGCACCAGACCCGCGCCCGCACCCCGGACGGCACCCTGCGCGCCACCGACGACCTCGACCGGGCACTGGCACCCGGAGCACTGCCCACCACCGGGCCGTGGCGCTCCCACTTCCACGTACCGCTGCACGCCCCGCTCACCCCGCCGCTGACCGCGACCACGCCCGTGCTCGACGAGACGCTGACGCACCTGGTCGGCGGCCCGACGCCGCTGACCCGGCACCTGGAGGTGGAGACCTACACCTGGCAGGCCCTGCCGCCCGCGCTGCGCCCCACCACCCGCGCACAACTCGCCGACGGCCTCGCCGCCGAGCTGTCCACCGCCCGCGACCTCCTCACCGGTCTCGGCCTCAAGGAGCTGCCGTGAGCACCCCCTTGCTCGTCGTCGACGTCGTGGGACTGACCCCCGCCCTGCTCGCCCACATGCCCCACCTGCGGGCGCTGGCCGACAGCGGCTCACAAGCCCCGTTGGGCACCGTCCTGCCGGCCGTCACCTGCGCCGCCCAGTCCACGTTCCTGACCGGCGAACTCCCCTCCGGCCACGGCATCGTCGGCAACGGCTGGTACTTCCGCGAGCTCGGCGACGTCCTGCTGTGGCGCCAGCACAACGCGCTGGTCGGCGGCGAGAAGCTGTGGCACGCCGCCCGCGCCCGGCAGCCCGGCTACACGGTGGCCAACATCTGCTGGTGGTACGCGATGGGCGCGGACACGGACTGGACCGTGACACCCCGCCCCATCTACTACGCCGACGGCCGCAAGGAGCCCGACTGCTACACCCGGCCCCCGTCGCTGCACGACGAACTCGTCGCCGAACTGGGCGACTTTCCCCTGTTCACCTTCTGGGGCCCCGGCGCGAACCTCACCTCCTCGCAGTGGATCATCGACGCCACCCGCCACATCCTGCGCACCCGCCACCCCGACCTCGCCCTGTGCTACGTCCCCCACCTCGACTACGACCTCCAGCGCTACGGCCCCGACGACCCCCGCGCCCACCGCGCCGCCGCCGACGTGGACGCCGCGCTCGCACCGCTGCTCGCCGACGCGCGTGCCGAGGGCCGCACCGTCGTCGCACTCTCCGAGTACGGCATCACCCGCGTACGCCGCCATGTCGACATCAACCGCGTGCTGCGCCGCGCCGGGCTGCTGGAGGTGCACACCCAGGACGGCATGGAGTACCTGGACCCGTGGGCCTCCCGCGCCTTCGCCGTCGCCGACCACCAGCTCGCCCACGTCTACGTACGCGACCCGGCCGACCTGGCTGCCACCCGCGAGGCGCTGACCGGACTGCCCGGGCTGGAGCGGCTGCTCGACGAGACGGGGAAGAAGGAGGCGGGCCTGGACCACCCGCGCTCCGGCGAACTGGTCGCCGTCGCCGAACCCGACGCCTGGTTCACCTACTACTACTGGCTGGACAGCCGCCGCGCCCCGGACTTCGCGCAGCTCGTGGAGATCCACCGCAAGCCCGGCTACGACCCGGTCGAGCTGTTCATGGACCCCAAGGACCCCTACGTCAAGTTGCGCGCAGCCGCCGCGCTGGCCCGCAAGAAGACCGGCATGCGCTACCGCATGGCCGTCGTCCCCCTCGACCCCTCCCCGATCCGCGGCAGCCATGGCCGGCTGCCCGACCGCACCGAGGACGGCCCCGTGCTCCTGTGCTCCCGCGCCGACGCGCTCGCCTCCGGGGGCCCCGGCACCGGGCCCCGGCCCTCCGCGCAGCCCTTCCCCGCCACCGAAGTCAAACGCCTGCTCCTCGATCTCGCACTGGGAGACGCCTCATGACCAGCAGATCCGTACGGCCCCAGCACACCGAACTCGACCACAGGCTGCGCCGCCGGGGCTTCCTCGGCGTGGCGGCGGGTGCCACGGCCGCCTCCCTCCTGGGCGCCGCACCGGCCTCCGCCGCCACCGACCGTCGGTCCGCGAGCGACCGGCGGCCCACCACCGACCGGCACGGCTGCCGCCCGATCGTCCCCCGGGGCAAACTCGGCATCCAGCTCTACACCGTCCGCGACCAGGTCCAGAAGCTCGGCTTCGCCACCGTCTTCAAGGAGCTGGAGCGCTACGGCTACGACTCGGTGGAGTTCGCCGGCTACACCCAGGGCACCGGCGACCTCACACTGCGGCAGCTCAAGCGCCTGCTGCGCGAGCACGGGCTGCGCGGCATCGGCAGCCACGTCGGCTACTACTCCGACAACCCCGACGCCTACACCTTCGCCACCCAGCTGGAGAAGGTCTGCGACGACGCGGCGGCGCTCGGCCTCCCGCATGTGGGCACGGCCGCCAGCCCCGACCGGTACGGCCGCACCGTCGACGCCTGGAAGCGCGCCGCCGAGGACTTCAACACCTACGGCGCGGCGGCACGGGCACGCGGACTGAAGTTCTACCAGCACAACCACCAGATGGAGTTCGGCTTCGCCGAGGACAAGCCCCATGTGCGCCTCTACGACGTACTGCTCGCCGAGACCGACCCCGAACTGGTCTACCTGGAGATGGACATCTACTGGGCCTTCGCCGGCAAGCACCGCTTCAGCGTCCGCCCCGACGGCACCCCGGCCCCCTTCGACCCCATCGACTACGTACTGGCCGCCCCGCACCGCTACCCCCTCTTCCACGTCAAGGACGGCGAACACGACGAGGCGTCCCCGGACGGCTACCACATGGTCGACGTCGGCGACGGCGACATCGACTACGAGCACTTCATCGGCACCGCGCTGCGACGGCACCGGGGCCGCCGCGCCGACCACCACTGGCTGATGGAACGCGACGACGCCGTCGACCCCGCCGCCAACCCCGCCGGCTCCCTGGCCTCCGCCCGCCGCTCCGCCGCCTACCTCCGCGGCAAGCGCCGCTAGCCACCACCCAGGAGGACCGGCCCCGCTTTCCCGGCCATCCGGACAAAAAGGACAGTCTGCCAGGAAACCCAGGTGAGAAGCACTCCCAACCCTTGGTATCGTTACGGCCGTCGCCACGGCCTCCCAACGCCGTGGCACGGCCCGGTCCGGGTGGCGGAATGGTAGACGCGCTAGCTTGAGGTGCTAGTGCCCTTTATCGGGCGTGGGGGTTCGAGTCCCCCCTCGGACACTCACCGTACGCACATGACGTACACACGCTCTCTGGCCGTGACTCCACAGTCACGGCCTTTTTGCTGTGGTCGTAGGTGAGCGTGAGCCCAAGGGCTGCGTAGAGCGGGGCTTTGCGCTCCGGGGCGGCCTGCTGGAGCCGGTCGGTCAGGTTGCCGAGGTCCTTGGTGATCTGGGCGATCTGCTGCTCGGTGAGGGGGCGGGCGGTTTTCGCGGGGACGGCTGCCTGGGCGGCGGCGATCTGGCGTTGGGTCGCGTCCCGGTCTGCGGCGGCCTGGTTGATCCATTCCGTGACGAGCGCCGGGTCCGTACCGGCGTCGATTGCGGTGCGGTAGCGGTCGATGCGGCGTTCGCATTCGGCGACGGTGCGGCGGGCGGCTTCGAGCGCGGGGTCGGGTGCTGGGGTGGCCGCGGTCTGGGCCCGGTGCAAGGCTTCGAGGGTCTGCTTGAGGCGGCCAGGGGCGAAGACGCGGGCGAGCCAGGCATCGAGTGCGGGGAGGAGCGCGCTCTCGCGGACGTAGACGGCCAGCGGGTGGGGGAGTGAGGCGCTGTGGGCGTACTCGGCCGGGTAACGACAGAGGTAGTGCGGAAGGCCGCGGTTGTAGTTGCCCTGCATCTTGCGGTCGCAGAGGCCGCAGCGGAGCAGGCCGCGCAGGGCGTAGCTGCGCTTGGTCGGACCGACCTTGCGTTCCACACCTGCGGTGTTGCGACGGCGTTCCTGACGGGCCTGGGCGCTCTGGAAGTCCGCCAACGTAATGATCGGTTCGTGGACCTGTTCGGCGGACCAGATCCACTTGTCGTGGGGGTTCCAGGTGAGTTGGGTGCGATGGCCGAGGGTGACGTCGTCGATGTCGAGCAGGACTTCCTTCTTGTGCTGCTTGTTCCAGACCTGGTGGCCGGTGTAGCGGGGGTTCATCAGGATCGTGCGGACGGCACCCTTGGACCAGGCGTGGCCGTCGCGGTGCGGGTTGCGGGCGCGGTCGTGGGCGGAGGGGCAGGGAATGCCGTCGCGGGTGAGGCTCTCGGCGATGGCGTACATGCCGTTTCCGCGCAGGTACTCGCGGAAGATGCGGCGTACGACGGGTGCCGCGACCGGGTCCGGGTCGAGTTTGTGGAGCCTCTTCCCGTCGGCGGCCTTGGCTGGATTGGGGTGCGGTCCGGCGTCGCCGAGAAGGTAGCCGTAGGGCGGGCGTCCGCCGAGGTAACGGCCCTCGATCTGGGCCTGCGCGGTCATCGCGGTGTGGACGCGAACCTTGATGCGGTTGCGCTCGCCCTTGCTCATGCCGCCGAAGACCGACATGACGAGATCGTGCGCTTCGTTCTCCGGGTCGATCGCCCCGCCGACCTCGGGCACCCACAGTGGAATGCCGAAGTGGACGAAGAGGGGGAAGGTGTTGCCGAACTGGTTGCCGTAGAAGGTGCGCTGCGGCTCACCGATCACGACGGCATCGAAGGGGCGTTCGGGGTCGCGGAGATCCCGGAGCAGGTCGGCGGCGCGGGGGCGGCGCTTCCATGGGAGAGCGCGGGAGTGTCCGGAGTCGAAGTACTCGGCGACGATCTCGCCGCCCTTGGGCTCGATGAGCGCGCGGGCTCGTGTGAGTTGCCAGTTGCGGGAGGTCTCCGGGTCCTGGAGGTCCTCGGTCGAGCAGCGTCCGGCGAAGGCGAAACGGGTCACGCGGTTCATGGGTGGCACGGGCGGCTCCCTGTGCGGTCGCGGCGGGCGGGTCGGGTGGTCGTCGTCCGTCGTACCGTCGAGTCGCGATGGAGGGCCAGTCGCTGATGCGGGTCGTCGTGGGCCGGGGTTTCGGCGTGCTCGCGGAGTAGGAAGTCGAGGAGTGCTGCGGCGGCTTCGGGGGTGAGGGGCGGGGGATCGTCGGGGAGGTGGACGGTGGGCTGGCTCGCGGGTGTGCTCGTCGGCTGGCTCGGGGTGGGGGACCGGTCGCGACGAGGGGCACGCGATGCGGGCACATAGCCTCCGGGGAGATCTTTGCCGAGTGCGTTCGTGGTGGCGGCTGGGCTCTTCGATGCTGGCGTGGGGCCGTCGAGGGGGATGGACATCCCGCGCACCGCTTTGGCCACGCGACTTCCGCGGGGGAGGGTGGATCGCCCCTCTCGGAGTGGGAATCGCCGCAGGTCATCGGTTATACGAGCCACTTCCGAACCACCTCGGCGCGCACGGGGAATCACCCTTCGGGGCAACCGCTTTGTGCAAGTGCGAATCCCGGACTACCGCACCTGGGAACGGTGCAGGTCACGGGGCGAAGTGGCAGTCGCAGATTCGCACATGCCGTGCCACTCGCGAGCCACTGGCTCGGGAGTAGCACGCAACTGGCACGTGAGTGGCACGGGGCTACGGCAGTAAGGAGCGGTGACCGAACCCGCCCGCCGCACGGAGGCGCCCTTGCACCGCCACCAGCCACACGCCCTGCCTGCCGTGGTCGCGTCGATCCCGACGTCACGGTCCCCGTTTCTCTCCATCGAGCGCACCTTCCGCCGCCTCTCGCGAGACCCGAACCCGCTCACCCTCCCGAACCCCGAAGCACCCCACGCCACAAGAGCGGAAGCGGCGTGGCCGGTAGGGCGCGTACGCAGCTGGATGGTGCGCCAGAAGCCCGAATCCACCGCCCGCTCGCGGATGTGGACCGAGGTGATTCACCGTGCCCGCCATGAGGGCGAGCCGTGGGAGCTTGCGGCGCTCGGCTTCGCGCTGCCCGTGCTGCACCGCACGGCGCGACGCCGCAGGCGCCCGCATGGGGTGGAACGCCTCGACCTGGAGCAGGAAATCCTCACCGCCACCCTCGGCGCACTGCGCGAGTCAACGACCACGCTCGGCCAACCGGAGCTGACCCTGTTCCGTGCTGCTGACTCCGCCGCCCAACGACTACTCCGCTCCGAGCGGCGCCACGGAAAGCGGGAGGAGGCGGACGCGGGCACGTCCAGTTTCCAGCCCGCCGACGCCGGAGAGGTAGCCGGTCCAGGGGAGGGAACGTCCGGGTCGCGGCATGAGTACACCGTCCTGGCCGATGCCGTCCGGTCCCGCGTGATCAACGTCGCCGAGGCGCAGTTGATCGCCTGTACGCGCCTCGGCGACGCCTCGGTCAAGGAACTGGCCGCCGAGCGGGGCTACACCCGGCGCACGCTGTGCCGACGGCGCCAGGACGCGGAAGTCCGCCTTGCTGCCTGGCTCCAGCCATGCAGCGGTCCGTACGCACCGTGACCCGTTCGGGGATGAATCCGCCCTGGTGTGGCCACCGCGCCGGTCCCGTGGTCCATCCGGGTTGCGGTCTCCCGCCCGCCCTCGGAGGTGATCCCCTCTTGGCCCCTGCTCTTCCCCGTCCCGGATACGGCCCCGGCTCCCGCTACGTCGCCCGCGCCGCCACCACCCGCACCCGTGCACCGGCGCGCGTCCCGCTGGCCGCGCTCGCCTCCCGCCTCACCTCGCGCGACCACTGGCTGGTGCGCATGGTGCACGAGCACCGTGTGCTGACCACCGGCCAGATGCACCGGCTCGCCTTCTCCGCCCGCCGCCGGGCCCAGCGCCGCCTGCTCGTCCTCCACCGGCTCGGCCTACTCGACTCCTTCCGCCCGCTGACCACGTACGGCTCGTCACCCGAGCACTACACTCTCGGCTCTGCCGGCGCCGCACTCCTCGCCGCGCACGCCGACTGCGCCCCGAAGGCACTGGGCTGGCGCCCTACCCACACCGCCCGCATCGCCTTCTCACCCTCCCTCGGCCACGACCTCGCCACCAACGACCTCCTCACCCTGCTCGCCGCCCACCGTCACACCCGCCAGGCCGGGCTCACCCTGTGGCTCTCGGAACGCTCCTGCACCCGGCGCTGGGGCGATCTCGTGCGCCCCGGCGGGTATGCACACTGGAGCGACGGGAACAGGGTGCTGCCGTTCTTCCTCGAATACGACACCGGCAGCGAGAACCTCGCCCGCGTCGAAGCAAACTCGACGCCTACGCCCACTTCACCACGACCACCCGCGCCCGCCCCGCCCTGCTGCTCCACACCTGCACCGCGTCCCGCGAGCACGCCCTCCGTCAGCGCCTCACCGGCACCGCCCGCCAGTACGAGTTGCTCCTCGCCACTGCCTCCGCCGACCTCGCCGCCGACACCCCCTGGGGACCGTGGTGGCTCCCCGCCCACCCACCAGCGCTGCGCCTGACGTTGACCGAACTCGCAGCGCACTGGCCCGATCTGTCACCCGCCCCCGATCTGGAACCGATCGGGATCGGCACACCGCTCGATCTCCCCGTACCCCCGCTGCCCCCAGCCACCACCGACAGCCGCACCTGATACCGGGGTCGGTCGGGTGCACCCTGGGTGCGAGGAGCGCGGTGCAGCCGATCGACGCCCGCTCGCGGGCCGACCGGACCGATCGGCACTTCCGGCCCGCGCCGATCGACGGGCAGCCGCGCGAGCGCGACCATCGGCTTGCCGACCCGCACGAGGCACTCGGTGCAGATGCACCGAGTGCGCCCTGGCTGTTCGTCACCGTCACGGGAGCAGGGGCACACCGGTCAGACGACGGGCGCGGAGGGGGGAAGGAAGATGAGCCGGAACGAGGAGGAGAACCAGAGCGGGCTCCGGCCGCAGTCGGGCGTACCCGGCCGGGCCGGGCCGCCGCCACACAGGATCGGGGTGCTTGTCAGAAACCGATATACAGCCGGCCTCGCGCGACGGGCGGCTTGTGGGCGCCCTACCTGCGTAAGCGAGGCTGCGGGGGTGGGCGTATCCAAGCACGACCCCCGATCCGTGTACGGATGGGCCCACTGACACGCCCCCGGAAGTGCAACCGCGGAACGGCCCGGCTTTACCCCCTCGGCAGCGGGATCGCGAACCACACGGCCTTGCCGGCAACGTCTACCCGGCGGAATCCCCACACCCCACCCGTGAGTTCATCCACGATCCGCAGCCCGCGTCCGCGCTCCGACAGCACCGCCTGCAGGGCGTTCAGGCCCGCGCAGCCGTGCTCCTCCCGGCCGGTATCGGGGCCGCGGCGGGGAACGCCGCACCCCATACGGGCCGCTCGCGTGCTCCGCAACATTCGCCACCAGCTCCGAGAGCGCCAACTCCATACCCGCCCGGGCCTCCCCGACGATGCCGAGCCTGCCCAGCGCGTCACCGAGCGCGGTGCCCGCAAGCGGCGGCGGGTCGGGTGCGCCGTCTTCTTGCTCCAGCGGTAGAGCACCACCAGCACAGGGCGCCTCCCAGCAATCGCCGATCGAGTCCCGACGATGACACCCAAGAGACCCGAACAAGCGGAACCGGCCTCCGGGAGACTTTCACGAATTCCACGGTTCTGGCCGCCTCCGTGCGAGCCGCCGATAGCCTGGTGCGTCAGCGGAGGGGGAGTGGATGAACGAGGAGACTGGGGACGGGTGGATCACTCCGCCAAGCGTTCCACCCCTGACGGGTACGGAACAGTTCTCCACCGGTGATTTCGGCGTCGTGGACTTCTGGCGCTTCGCGATGTCCGACCTCAAGATGAACAATGTGCGCGGCTACCTCGCCGAGTTCCTCGTGCACCGCGCTCTGGGATCCGCGCGTCCCCGTGAAGAATGGGCCGGCCACGATGCCGAGACGAGCGACGGCCTGCGCGTCGAGGTCAAAACCAGCGCGTACCTCCAGGTATGGGAACAGCGCCACCCCTCGACCATCCGGTTCGAGGGGTTACGCAGCAAGCTGTGGAGCCCGCGGACCGGGCAGGCCGATAAGGCGACGTACAACGCCGACGTGTACGTCTTCGCGGTGCAGACGGCACGGAGCCATGAGGAGTACGACCCGCTTGATCTGGATCAGTGGGAGTTCCACGTCCTAGCTCGCTCCATCCTCGTAGCGCTCAACCAGCAGTCGATGGCTCTCTCCACCGTCCGGAAGCACTCGGGCGGTGCTATCGGTTTCGATGGCCTCGAAGCCGCGATACGCGCCGTCAGTGCATGCAGCTGATGCCTCGATCGCCGTGAGCGGTTCTCGCTCTCACCGGGCAGGTAGGTCGCTGCGCACTCCGCTCAGGAAGGTCTGCCAGGCCGCAGGAGGGAACGAGAGCGCTGCGCGCTCGCGGTCCTTGGTGTCGCGGACAGCATGGAAGCCGGTCGGCAGAATGGCGTGCTCGACACAGTTGGTGCCACTGCCGCTGTAGCTGCTGGTGTGCCAGTCCGCGTCAGCCAAGCACTGATCTTCCGTGTCCGGCTCGCGCTCCGGTGCCATGGGGCTATTCCCCTTCCTACGTGCGGTACTCCTCGATCAGCTTGCGGATGTACACCGTGGATTCCCGTGGTGACAGGGCCGCAGCGGTGTGATCTTCCCATGCGCGCTTGTACCGCTGCACGTGCGGTTCCCTTTCCAGCAACGTACTCCCGGACAGGTGTTCAAGCCAGACATAGTCGGCAGAGGGAGCTTGCCGCATGGTGAAGATGGTGTACGGCACATACTGGTCCGGAGTCAGCGTGCGATCTTGCGGCAGGACTTGGACGTCCACATTCCGGTGCTGGCTCATGGTCAGCACGTGCTCCAGTTGCTCGATCATGAGCCCATGGCTGCCGACTGTGCCGTGGAGTGCTGATACGTCCAGCACGGCACGAAGGTGTACCTCATCGTCGTCGAGAATTGCCTGCCGCTTGCGCCGGGTCTCGACCATCAACCGTGCTTTGTCGGTGGGGAATGGGGGCTGGAAGAGCGCGGACATGTAGCGCTCGGTCTGGAGCAGTCCCGGCATCAACTGCGTCTCGTAGGTGCGGATCAGCGAGCTATCCGTCTCCAGCGTCAGGTAGTCCTTCATGTCGTCGTGCAGGAGCGGACCCTGCGCCGACCACCAGTCCAGCGTCCGGACATGCTTGGCGAGCTGCCTGAAGTTCTGCCGTTCCTCCTCATCCTCCACGCCGTAAAGGGTCAGCAGGTGGTCGAGGTCGAGGGGACGGATACCCTGCTGCCCGGACTCGATCTTGCTGATCTTCGGCTGTCCGCTCTGGAGCTCGCGGGCGGCATCTCCCATGGTCAGCCCGGCCTTCTCGCGCAGCCGCTTGAGTTCGCCGCCGAGCCGCCGGCTGCGCATCGTGGGCATCTCGCTCTGTGACATGCGGGCCATCATCGTTGGCCACCCCCCGCACAACAACATTCGTTCAGCGTCCACGCCCGAATGGATGAAATCGTTTGGAATAGTTGCGATACGAATAGTGTCGCCTTCATGGTGGCGACAGGCAACCGCCAACCGCGCCAGGGCAGTTCTGTGCGCGGACGATCTCTACGTGCGCACGAAGCGCACCCCTGGAGGGCGCCATGGACGGCGTAGCAGCAAAGATCTGGGCAACGGATGGTCCCGAGTACCTGTTCGAGCTGGAGTACCAAGCGCAGTGCCTGCCTCAAGTTCGCTCGCTGGTGTGCAAATGGCTCCACGCACGCGGACTGGACGTCCTCGCCATGGACGCCGCACTGATCGCCACCGAACTGTGCAGCAACCTTCGCCACACGCCGGACCGCTGGGGGGAAGTTAGCCTTCGTCACCTCCCCGGCGGCCTACGCCTGGCCGTACGCGACCGCTCCACCGTGCTCCCGGTCGTCCCCGCAACCGCACCCTGTGTGACGGCCACGGGCGGACGCGGCCTGTACGTCGCCGCGGCGAGCGCCGACAAGTTCGAGATCGAGCCACTGAGTGCCGGAGGAAAGATCATCTGGGGCGAGCTCTTTGCGAACGCTTCCGCGAGGGCCGAGCGATGACGTCCGCACATCCGGGCGACGACACCAACATGAGCAGCGCCCCGGTCGCAGTCTTTGACGCGAGCGCTGACATCGCCGGTGAACGACTCTACGGCGCGGCGTGTATCTGGTGTGGCAGCCGCTCGTCATCCCTCTCCTACATCGGCTGGGCCCGGCTGACTGGGCTCCTGTCGAAGGGGTACCTCGCCTGTCCGGTGAAGGCGTGCGCTGCGTGCCGGGCCCTTCCGTTGAATCCGTAGCGCTCGACTCGGTGCATGGCGATGCCGCTTATGGAGCGGACGATTGCGACAGCCTCTGCGGCGTCCCTTCCTGAGCTGCGACCGGTCGGCAGCGAGGACTGCTTGTGCCGGTGAGCAGCGGGCGCCTGGGCCGGTGATCCATCGCGGGACGGTTTGGGGCCTGGGGGCGGTGCCCGCTTCGAGTAACAGCGCTGGCTCCCCAGGTGGTGCAACGGCAGCGTGCCAGCATATGACGTGGGGCATCATTGGCTCGGCAGTTGTCCGAGCAGCAGTGGTGCCGCAGGTTGGAGGCAAGGGTGCACGAGGAGGACGCGCTGCGCCTCGAAGACCTTGCTCAGGGGCAGATGGTCGCCGGGATATCCCCTGGCGCGGAGGTCGTCGTCGTGGCGGTCCGGCCGTTTGGCAAGGCTGCGGCCCAGGTCACCTACCGCCACCCAGAGCGCGGGATTGAGGAGACGATCCTCTATCGCGGCCAGGATATGTACCTCGCCATTGCACAGGCGCCGGACCGTCGTGGCTTCGAGGCCGCTCCGGAGCTGTTCCGGCTCGCTGCCGAGGCACTGCGTATCCGTATGGCCGCCCGAGGCGACGCGATGCTGGCGGTTTCCACCAGCCTGCTCGACCCACTCCCTCACCAAATACAGGCGGTTTACGGCGAGTTATTGCCTCGAACTCCCCTGAGGTTCCTCTTGGCTGATGACCCAGGCGCCGGCAAGACGATCACGGCCGGTCTCTATATCAAAGAGCTGGCTCTGCGCGGTGACTTGGAGCGGTGTCTCATCCTCGCTCCGGGCGGACTCGTCGAGCAGTGGCAGGATGAGCTGTTAGAGAAGTTCGGCCTGGACTTCACGGTGCTGACCAAACAGCTCGCGGACACGGTCATCGACACCAACATCTTCGACAAGTACCCGTGCCTCATTGCTCGTATGGACTCCCTTGCCCGCTCGGAGGAACTTCAGGAGCAGCTTGTGGAGTCAAGCTGGGATCTGGTCGTGGTGGACGAGGCGCACCGCATGAGTGCCCACTACTTCGGTTCCGAGCTCAAGACCACCAAGCGTTACGAACTCGGCCGTCTCCTCGGTCGTATCACCCGGCATCTTCTCCTCATGACCGCCACTCCTCACGCGGGCAAGGAAGAGGACTTCCAGCTCTTCATGGCGCTGCTCGACCGTGACCGGTTCAGCGGGAAGTTCCGCGACGGCGTTCACCAGCATGACGCGTCCGGGCTGATGCGCCGTATGGTGAAAGAGGACCTGCTCACCTTCGAGGGCAGACGACTCTTCCCGGAGCGCCGTGCATACACGGTTCCGTATGAGCTCTCCAGCCCCGAGCAGGAGCTCTACGAACGGGTCACGGAGTATGTCCGGGATGAAATGAACCGCGCCGAGCGGCTTAACGGGCAGCGCGGCAATCAGGTGGGCTTCGCTCTCACCGTGCTTCAACGCCGTCTGGCATCCAGCCCCGAGGCGATCGGGAAGTCTCTGGAGCGGCGCCGCCGGCGTCTGGAGGCGCGCAGGACTGAGGCACTGACCGCTCAGCGGGATGCCGCGCTGGGCACGCTCCTGCCACCGCAATCAGCCAGGGATGAGCCCTACACCTTCGATGACACGCTGGATGACCTCTCAGGTGCCGAGCTGGAGGCGCTGGAAGAGCAGGTGGCCGACTCCTCGACCGCCGCTCAGACCATCGCCGAGCTGGAGCAGGAGATCAACAGCCTGCGAGAGCTGGAAAGTCTCGCGACGCGTGTCCTGGGGTTGGGCGAGGATCGCAAGTGGCTGGAGCTCGCGGCGCTTCTCCAGGACGACGCCCTTGTGCGGGACAGCGACGGACAGCAACGCAAGCTGATCGTCTTCACTGAGCACCGTGACACCTTGGAGTATCTGACCCGCCGAGTCCGGGCCCTGCTCGGGCGTCCCGAGTCGGTGATCGCCATTCACGGCGGTACGGCCCGCAAGCAGCGGCGCGACCTCTGCGATGCCTTTCATCAGGACCCGGACATCCTTGTCCTGATCGCCACCGACGCGGCGGGTGAGGGGCTCAACCTCCAGCGTGCGCATCTGATGGTCAACTATGACCTGCCCTGGAACCCTAATCGGATTGAACAGCGCTTCGGCCGTATCCACCGCATCGGACAGACCGAGGTCTGCCACCTGTGGAATCTGGTCGCGGTCGACACCCGCGAAGGCCACGTGTTCCAAAGGCTGCTGGACAAGATCGAGCAGCAGAGCAGGGCATACGAAGGCAAGGTCTACAACGTCCTCGGTGAGCTCTTCGAAGGGGAGCCACTGCGCGACCTGCTGGTCCGCGCCATTCGTTACGGCGACCAGCCTGGTGTGAAGGCCCAGCTCGACCACGTCATCGACGAGCGGGTCGGCCCGCACGCGGTCGAGCTGATCAAGGGGCTGGCACTCGATGCGCAGATCATGGATATCGAGGAGGTCCACAAGGTCCGCCTGCGCATGGAAGAGGCTCAGGTACGCCGCCTTCACCCGCACTACGTGCAGGCGTTCTTCCGCGATGCCTTCGCCCGCCTGGGCGGACAGCTGAGGCCGCGGGAGAGCGGGCGGTACGAGATCACGCACGTTCCTGCCGTGCTCCGTGAAGCCGGGCGGACGGGTAGCGGACTCGGCGGCGTCGTGCAGCGCAAGTACGAGCGAGTCTGCTTCTCACACGAGGCGCTCGACTTCCCGGACAAGCCACGCGCCGCTCTCGTCGCCCCTGGTCACCCGCTCTTCGACGCGGTGCTGGGTGAAACGGTGAACCGGCATCAGGACTGTCTGGAGAAGGGCACGGTTCTGGTGGACGCCGCCGACCCTGGAGAACATCCGCGCCTGCTCGTCGCGTTGGAGCAGGAAGTGGTGGACGGCCACCACCGCACCGTTGACCGTACTTTCGCCTTCACCGAACTGCTGCCGGACGGTACGGCCCGGGACGCGGGTCCGGCTCCCTACCTGGACTACCGCCCGCCGACCCCTGTCGAGGCCAGGGCCGCCAAGGCACTCACTGACGAGGAATGGCTTCGCGACGGTGGGCATGCGCGGGCACTGGAATGGGCGGTGACCCGTGCCGTACCGGAACACCTGGCGGTGGTGCGTGAGCGGTTGCTCCCCCTCGTGGACCGTACGCGCAGACAGGTCCGGCAGCGGCTCACGCAAGAGATCAGCTACTGGCATGCCCAGGCTGGCAAGCTCGAGCAGGATGTGGCGGAGGGCAAGAAGGTTCGCCACCGCCCGGAGCGTGCCCGAGAGTGGGCCGAGGAGCTGGAGCTGCGCCGCGAGAGGCGACTGGCCGACCTGGAGAAGGAGGCGGCGCTGCATCCCAAGCCGCCACGGGTCACCGGGCACGCCCTGGTCGTCCCTGTGGGGTGGCTGACGAAAGCTCTCCGCCAGGATGAAGAAGCCAGAGAGGCTGCCCTGTTCGGCTCATTGAACGTCGACGACGGGTTCGAGACGGACCGTCGTGCAATAGCAGCCGTGCTGCGCACTGAGCGGCAGCTCGGTCGTCACCCTGAGGAACTTGCCCACAACAACCCTGGATACGATGTTCGTTCACTGGATGTAACGGGGCGGGCGGTCCATATAGAGGTCAAAGGACGGAAGTTGGGGGCTGAGCAGTTCTACATCAGCCGCAACGAGGTACTGGTGGCAAAGAACCGGGGGGATCAGCATCGGCTCGCGCTCGTCTGTGTTCACCCGGACGGACCGGAGCGTGACGAGGTGCGATACGTGAGGGATGCCTTCGCCGACACCGAGTTCGGTGACCTCAAGGCGGAAGGGCTCCTGCTGTCATGGCCGGACGCCTGGGACAAGGGAGGGACTCCGCAGTGAGCGGTACGAGTGCTGAGAACGGCCCCATGGGCGCGGGTTCTGCGGACGAGACGGTGCCGCGGAAGCGGAAACTGATCGAGGTGGCGCTGCCGCTGGACGCCATCAACAAGGAGTCTGCGCGCGAGAAGTCCATTCGCCATGGCCACCCCTCGACGCTGCACCTGTGGTGGGCACGACGCCCGTTGGCCGCCGCTCGCGCCGTACTGTTCGCGCAGCTGGTGGACGACCCGTCGGCCCGCCCCGACCTCTTCCCGACGGAGGAGGACCAGGACCTCGAACGCAAGCGACTGTTCCACCTGATCGAGCGCATGGTCCCCTGGGAGGCTACGCGCGATGAGCGGTTGATGAGAGAGGTACGGGAGAAGATCGCCGAGTCATGCGGCGGCACCCCACCCCCGGTCCTCGACCCCTTCGCGGGCGGCGGCACCATCCCGCTGGAGGCCCAGCGCCTCGGTCTCGAGGCTCACGCGAGCGACCTCAACCCGGTGCCGGTGCTCATCAACAAGGCATTGATCGAGATTCCGCCGAAGTGGGCCGGCCGGGCACCCGTGGCACCGGACGCCGAGATCCGCGGCGACTGGTCGGGCACCAGCGGTCTAGCCGAGGACGTGCGACGGTACGGCGGGTGGATGCGCGAGGAGGCGCTCCAGCGGATCGGCGGCCACTACCCGAAGGCCACATTGCCAGACGGCACCAAGGCTCAGGTCATCGCATGGCTGTGGGCGCGTACGGTGACCTGCCCCAGCCCTGCTTGCGGTGCGCAGATGCCGCTGGTGACTACGTGGTGGCTGTCCAAGAAGAAAGAGCGTCCACGCTGGCTAGAGCCGAAGGTGGAGGGTAAGCAGGTCAGCTTCAAGGTATGTGACGGGAAGGACGGGGCTAAGGGTCCCTCCGACCCTCCGAAACAGGGCCGGGGTGCGAAATTCACCTGTCTCGTATGCCGTGCCACGACGAGTGACGCGTACATCAAGGAAGAGGGCACGGCCGGTCGGCTGGGCGCCACGCTCCTCGCCACTGTCGCGGAGGGTAAGCGGCAGCGGGTGTACGTGGAGGCGACGGCGGAACATGTGAGGGCGGCGCAGGTGGAACGGCCGGAGAACGTTCTGGAAGAGAGGCTGCCGAAAAATGCACGGTGGTTCTCGCCGCCCCTGTTTGGTCTTGAGACGTATCAGTCGTTGTTCACCCCGCGCCAGCTGCTTGCGATGACGACCTTCAGTGACCTGGTGAGTGAAGCGCGAGCTAAGGTAGCGGAGGATGCGGTTGCTGCCGGGATGACTGCACAGGACGCCTCGGAATACGGCGAAGCAGTGGCGACGTACCTCGGACTGGCATTCAGCCGGACTGCGGACCTCAACAATGCCATCGTCACCTGGTCGAACGGCAGAGATCAGGCCCGAAACCTGTTTTCACGTCAGGCGATCCCTATGGCCTGGGATTTCGTGGAAGTGAGCCCCTTCGCATGTGCCGCGGGGGATGTGCTGGTTTCAGTAGCTACAGTCGGACGCGTGGTCGAATCGCTGTCTGCCCTGGAGGGAGGCTCAGCCCAGCAAGGCGATGCGTCAAAGCGGCACTACTGCGGAGCGGTCGTCAGCACTGACCCTCCTTATTACGACAACATTGGCTACTCCGACCTCTCCGACTTCTTCTATGTGTGGCTGCGCCGTTCCCTCGGCGGTATCTATCCCGACGTGATGCCCACGATCCTCACGCCCAAGCAGCCGGAGCTCATTGCCTCTCCCTATCGCCACGGCGGCAGCAAGGAGAAGGCCGAGCAGCACTTCGAGCGGGGCTTCGTCGAGACGTTCACCCGCATCAGAGAAGGACACCTGCCGGACTTCCCGCTCACCGTCTTCTACGCGTTCAAGCAGTCGGAGACCGACGATGTCGACGGCACCGCGTCAACCGGCTGGGAAACCATGCTCAACGGCCTGATGGAGGCTGGGCTGAGCGTCACCGCCACCTGGCCCGTACGGACGGAGCGTGCGGGCCGGTCAATCGGGATCGGCACCAACGCGCTCGCGTCCTCCATCGTGCTGGCCTGCCGCTCCCGCCCCGCTACGGCTGCCACCACCGACCGGCGCGGCTTCCGCACCAGTCTTCGCCAGGAGCTGCCCGCAGCCCTCCGGGAGTTGCAGCAGGGAAATGTGGCCCCCGTTGATATGGCCCAGTCCGCCATCGGTCCCGGAATCGCAATCTATTCGCGTTACGCCAAGGTGACCGAAGCGGACGGCACCTCCATGCGCGTGCGCACCGCACTGGCCATGATCAATGAAGTCCTCGCGGAAGTTCTCTCCGAGCAGGAGGGCGACTTCGACATGGACACCCGCTGGTGCATCAAGTGGTTCGAGCAGTTCCAGTGGGAGCGGGGAACGTTCGGCGATGCAGAGACCCTTTCCAAGGCGTACAACACCTCCGTACGCGGTATGGAGGACGCCGGAGTGATCGGCACCGGCGACAGCAAAGTATGTCTCCTCCGGCCGCGGGACCTGCCCACCGCCTACGATCCGGCTGGCGACGGCCGGATCTCCACATGGGAGGTTGCCATGCACCTCTCACGCGTCCTCGAAGGCAAGGGTCCGGACGCAGGTATAGACGCCGCAGGGGAGCTGCTCGCGCGCGTCCGTAGCCGGGAGGAAGTCGACGACGATTCCGTTAAAGAGCTGGCCTACCTCCTCTACAGCATATGTGAGCGCAACGGCTGGTCCGAGAGCGCGCAGTGGTTCAACAACCTCGTCAGCTCCTGGCCCGACTTGCAGACGTCTGCGCGGGCAGCAGAAAGGACCGTGAGGGCCGAGGAGGAGCGATTGTTCTGAACTGACCCATGTCACAAGCATCCAGGGGGCGGAGATGGAGAGCGCGAGCGAGGGGCCCGGTCGCCAGGCGGACCGGGGTACTACAGACGGGAACACGGAAACGATGGCAGAAAGCAACCTCAGCCGCATAGGCCGCATGATCGAGCTGCTCCCGGGCGGAATGCTCCCGTATCTGGAGCGCGAGATGGTGCGGCGCCAGGGCGAGACCTGGTTCGACGATGCGGTGGCCGAGGAACGCGAACGAGGTCGTACGCTCGTCTCGAAACGTGATCCACAATATCTGCTCAACCTTCTCCAGCGCTACTGGGGCTCGTACTTTCGCCACTCGCTGCCAGGCGCCACACGGGGATACGCCAGCGAGGTCAACGACGTCCGGAACCGCTGGGCACACAACGAGGCATTCAGTGCGGACGACACCGTCCGGGCTCTGGACACCGCCGAGCGGTTGCTTGCGGCGCTGACCGCGCCCTCTGACCTCATCGACCAGGTCCGCAAGATCCGTACGGATCTTCAGCGCATGCTCATCGAGCGGGAGACCAGGCAGCAGGCACGACAAAAGGCAGCCATGCCACAGGTGGCCTCTGAGGGGCTCAGGCCCTGGCGCGATGTCCTCGTGCCGCATACGGACGTGGCTCAGGGTGATTTCAACGCCTCCGAGTTCGCCGCCAACCTTGCTCAGGTGGCGAAGGGCGAGGGCGCGCTGGAGTACACCGATCCCGAGCTCTTCTTCCAGCGCACGTATCTGACCGAAGGGCTGCAGGACCTACTCAGCAAGTCCCTGGCCCGCATCTCGGGTGATGGAAACGCCCCGCCCACAGTCAATCTCCAGACCAATTTCGGCGGCGGCAAGACGCACTCCATGCTGGCGCTCTACCACCTGTACGCCTGGGGCCTGGACGTCACCGGACTCCCCCAGGAGATGCAGGAGTTGCTGGCCGCGTCGACCTCAGGGCTGCCCAGGGAGAAGGTCAGTCGCGCGGTACTCGTCGGCACGGAGCTCGCCCCGGGGCAGCCGTCCGTCCAGCCTTCGGACGGCACCAAGATCAACACAATGTGGGGGGAACTCGCCTGGCAGCTCGGCGGCCGTCAGGCGTACGACATTGTCGCCGCGTCGGACCAGAACGGGACCAGCCCCGGCGCGGGGCTGCTCCAGGAGCTGCTCGCCGCCTACGCGCCCTGTCTCATCCTGATCGACGAATGGGTCGTCTACGCCCGGCAGCTCGTGGGTAATGACAACCTCCCGGCCGGCACTTTCGACACCCACTTCGGCTTCGCCCAGTCGCTGACCGAAGCAGTCGAGGCCGTCAGCGGTGCTCAGCTCGTCCTGTCCATCCCGGCTTCCGAGGACGGCAGCAACGCCGCGGACGCCGACGAGATCGGTGGTGAGGCGGGCCAGACGGCATTGGACAAGCTCCAGAGCGTCATCCACCGCAAGGCGGACTCGTGGCGTCCGGCCAGCGCGGACGAGTCGTTCGAGATCGTGCGCCGTCGGCTCTTCGAGGCCCCGACGGGCGAAACGCAGAAGGACATCAACAAGGTCGCGCGGCTCTTCACCCAGTTCTACGCGAACCACAAGAAAGACTTCCCCGCGAGCGTCGATACAACTGAGTACGAGCGCAAGATCAAGTCCACGTATCCGATCCACCCCGAGCTTTTCGACAGGCTTTACGAGGACTGGTCGACCCTCGACAAATTCCAGCGCACACGCGGCGTGCTGCGGCTGATGAGTGCGGTGATCCACGCACTGTGGCGCGACGGCGACCAGAGTCCCATGATCCTGCCCGGTCACATCCCGCTGGACGAGCCGCGCGTCAACAACGAGCTCACGCACTATCTGCAGGACCGCTGGAAGCCCATCATCGACGCCGATGTGGACGGACCGCACTCCACTCCGGTCGCGGTGGACAACGAGAAGACCTTCCTCGGCCAGCGCGCGATGAGCCGCCGGATAGCACGCACCGTCTTCATGGGTTCGGCGCCCACCGTGAAGGCGGCGAAGAAGGGGTTGGCCGAGCCCTACATCCGGCTCGGCATGGCTGTTCCGGGCGATGCGCTGGGAAATTTCCGTACGGCGCTGAACACGCTCGCCGAGCGCTCAACGTACCTGTACGGCGATGGCGACCGCTACTGGTTCGACACTCAGGCCAACATAACGCGCCTCGCCCGCGACGAGGCCGACCGGCTCATCGGCCGTGACGAGGACGTGTGGGCGGAGATCGTGCGCCGCCTGGCACCGATCCAGCACCGGCGTGGAGAGTTCGCTGCCGTCCATGTCGCGCCCCGTAACAGCAGAGAGATTCCGGATCGCGACGAGGCCCGTCTCGTGCTCCTGCACCCGCAGTACACCCACCGCAAAGACAAGGAAGACAGCGCTGCTCGGGAATTCTCCGCCGAAGTGCTGGCTACCTGGGGCACAGCCCAGCGCTCCCACCGCAATATGGTGGTCTTCCTCGCCCCGGACCGTACGCGCATGGAGGAACTCAAGGAAGCCGTCCGGGAGTTTTTGGGCTGGCAGAAGGTGCGTGACCGGCACCTGGAACACGACCTGACCGAGAGCCAGCGGCGGCAGGCGGAGACGCGCCTGAACCAGGCGGACCAGAAGGTGGAGCTCCGCGTCGGCGAGACCTATCACTGGCTGCTCGTGCCGGAGCAGAGCGAGGACGCCGGCGCCCGGATCTTCTGGGAGAACATCAAGGTGGACACCGGCCTGTCCGATGACGCCGCCGTACGTGCTGGCGAGCGGCTCAAGCGGGATGGCCTGCTCAGCCTGCAGCAGGCAGCCTCCGTCCTGCACCAGAAGCTCTCCCGGCCACTCGCCAGCATCTGGCACGGGGACGGGCATGTGTCCGTCGGCCGCCTGTGGGAGCTCCACACCACGTACCCGTACATGAACCGGCTCGTGAACCGCTCCGTGCTGGACCAGGGCATCGAGAGCGTGCTCACCAACGCCATCACCTGGGAGCGGGAGGGCTTCGCCCTCGCCACGGGATACGACGAGGCCACCGGCAGGTATGAGGGGCTTGTGCTGCCCAGCGGCGACGCGCGGTTCGGACAGATCGCGGACTCGACCTTGCTGGTACGCCCGGACAAGGCGCTCGACCAGCAGCGCGCGGACGAGGCCGCGGCTGCTCAGCGCCGTGCGCAGACGGCCGTCGGCGCTGCTACGGAGACGCCCCCTTCGGCCCGTGCCAGCGTGACCGACCGCGGGGAGCGCCCTGCGTCTGCTTCCCCGGAGAGTACCGAGCAGCCGGTGATGCCCCGGGTGCCCACCCGCTGGTACGCAGGCGCGCGCATGTCTCCGGAGGAGTACAGCAAGAACGCGTCGAAGTATGTCCTGGAGATTCTCCAGCACCTCGATCCGGCCGACACGGAGGTGGAGATCTCGATCGAGATTCAGGCCCGGCGGCCGGACGGCTTCCCGGAGGACAAAGTGCGGATCCTGACTGAGAACGCCAACACTCTGAAACTGCGGGCGGAGTTCGAGGACGACTGACCGACGCCGACCGACAGCGCCACCATGACGCCGACGAGCCCGCTCATCGAAGGGAACGCCTGTGGCCGTCCAGAACCGTCAGAGGACCGTACACTTCTACCAATTCGCTGACGTCCGGGAACCGGCCGTTGATCCGCTGCCCTGGCAGAACTGGGAGCGGTTGCTTCGCAGGCTGAGAGACCTTCCAGTTCCCGACCGTACGGTTGAGTCCGGCGGCGAGACCTTCATCGGCGCCGTCGACCCGCAGCAGACGGCTCCCCATCTGCTGCTGGCGAAGGTCCGCAGGGACCACCCGCAGCAGATCGACTTTGCCGACGGCTCGCTGAGCAAACTGCAACTCGCCGCGGACAAGGGTTTGGTGGAGGTGACCACCGTGCTGTTCCTGCCGTACGGCAACGTCCTGGCCACCATGGGGGGCGGAATGTCAGCACCGCGGGTCAGTGCCATCCAGCGCTGGTTCGGGGGCATGGCGCTGCTGCGGGAACAGGTGGAGCTGCGACCGGTGGTCAACGCGCAGTCCCGTGACAAGCTCGCACACGCACAGGCAGTGGACTCGCTGGAGGTCCGTGTCCAGCCGGAGCCGTACGACAGCCCCTCCTCCTTGCGGGCCGCCTCCAATCTGGGTTCCGGAATGAATCGGATCCGGGAGGAGTTCCCTGACATGACCATCACGCTGAAGATCGAGGTGCCGAAGCGCGGCAGACTGACTCCGCGACGCCGCAGCCGCGGACAACGCCACCTGCTCGACTCCACTGCGGCCTTCGCGCGTGACATCGGTGACTGGCTGGACAACACGGACTCGGTGGATGTGGCCCACGCACGTGCACATGTCGAGGAGTATGGGCAGCAGTCCAAGAACGAGGTGATCGACTTCGTCTCCGAACGCATCACCGCCAAGTGCCAGGTCCCGCTCGGTGCGACGGACGGGCATCACGTGGACATCCATGTGGCGCTGGAGAAGCTGGCGCAGGCATCCCGGGACCGGGAGCGGGAGCTGCGGTCCGCTGTCGGTGCCGACATCTAGGCTGTCGCACGACGGATTCGACGTCCAGCGTTCTCACCGGACGTTCTCACTGGTCACGGGGGTGATGGCAGTTCTAGGGACGTGGCTGGACAGACGGTCATGGTTCAATAGCTGGCTCTCTCACCCCTGGTGGGACTGGCTGCTGGTGATCGTCCTCGGTGGGGGCCACCTCGCATGGGTCCGATGGACCGGCAGCGGTGATCTGCTCGGTGCACCAGGTCGTGAGCAGCGCCTGTCCGTCTACACGACGACGGCCACCGTCGTCGCCATCACAGGGGGGTTCATCACCGCCGCCATCGGCCAGTACGCCACGGCGAAAGGACGCAGGATGCGAGATCTGCGGACAAGCCGAGAGCTTGGCCATCAGTTCCGCAAGAACTGGGTCAGCGTCTTGTCAGCAACACTACTCATCGCGGGTGTTTGTCTGCTGGCCACAGTGCTGGACACTTCGGAGGCTGATCCAGGCGGTGCACGTTGGCTGGTGGAGGCTGCGATGCTGCTCGGAGTCGCCCGGTCGTATCGACTGCTACGCCTCTTCAACGACGTCATCTTGGCCTCCGACAGAGACCTTGCGGATGCGTCACGGAGGCAGGGGCGCACCATGGATGACCAGATTTCTTGAGCGCAGGCCCCCCTTTCTTCAGCCCGGGGCTCGCGGGTCTTGTCTCTCTGGTGACAGTGGTTTCGCTGGACAGGCATAGGGATGGTGATTCCGGGGGGCTGTGCTGCGCGTTACCCAGGTCCCCCGGCGCCACCCGTGCCCGCCGCTCGATCGGGAGCGGGGCGACGTTGCTCAGGTCAGCGTCTGGTGCGACGTCGCCGGGGGGCCTGCCGGAGCGGGACCCTGCGGCTACGAATCGGCCATGTTCAGCGTCCCGTCCGCCACCAGTGCGTGCGTATGGGGCGAGGCTCTCCCGCCTCCCGTCGTCCCCGGACGCCGATCCCGATCCTTGCGTCGCGGTGGCGTCTGACAAAACCTGGGAGCCGGTCGGGTCAGCGCTGGGGCGACTCACCCAGTGAATACACGCTCAGTGAAATGACAAGTGCGTCTCTATCACCCGCTATGGGGTGCTACGTGCCCGAGGGGTGGCCGTTGCACTGCCGTCAGAGTGACCGTGTGATTACACTTGAGTGTTTTTGGTGCACGGGGGGTCGAGCGCGATCCGGACCAACTGGGTGGCAACGCCAATGCGTCACGGTGGAGTTGGACTCGACGAGCAAGCGAAGCTTCCGTCATGCCTCGTTCTCTGCGACGGCCGTCGCTGCCTCGCTCGGCCTGTCAGCCTGCGGCAGTGACGGCAGTCAGAAGTCCGGCGGAATCGCGAGTGCGGAGAAGGGGGACAAGCCATCCGAGCCCTCACCCTCGGGGCCCCGGCGGACTCTCGGGCTTCACGTGTTGAATTCCCCAAGGAGACGGACCCGCGCACTGCGCGTATGACCTGGAGAAGGTCGAGGGCAGCTATCAGGTCGATTTGAAGGGCGCCGAGTGCAACATTAGCTACAAGCGGGCCTCAGGGAATGTGGCGAGCACGGAGCGTACCCGTTCAAGCCTCCCTGGAGCAGGACGTGACCGTCAAGGAAATCCAGTCCATCGTCCGCGACTGACCACGCGGATGACCGTCTCGACTGAGCAGTGCAGGAGGTTGCCATGACTCACCCCAACGAGTCCCCCCAAATGCAGTTGAACCATGCCACGACTCCCGACTATGGGCCGGGTGCGGGTAAGGGTGGTGAGGTGCTGGGGATCGGGGTGCCGGAGTTGAAGCTCGCGGCGCCGGTCTTCGGTGAGCAGGGGCGGAAGCTGAGCCGGGCGCTGACCACGTTGATCACTGCGCTGGACGGTCTGGGGGAGCCGTGGGGCGATGACCCTACGGGTGAGAACTTCGCGAAGGAGTACAAGTCGGGCCAGCGCTCTATCGAGCAGGCGGCGGGGGTGCTGGTGCTCGGTCTGGTCAGTATTCATGAGGCGCTCGATGACATGAAGGACGGGCACGTCGACAACGACGATTTGATCAAGGGCATGTTCACCAAAGTCGCCCGCAAACATGGCGACCGCGACGAGCACGGCAAATAGGGCGACAAAGGGGGGGGCGGCGCGTGAGTGCCCTGGAGAAGGCCTGGGAGATCCTCGAGAAGATGGGCCTGATCTGGCCTGCCGGGGATGAGGGCAAGTTGCGGAAGGCGGCGAAGGCTTGGCGGGCGTTCGCGAAGGATGCCGAGGAGGTTCGGGGGGACACCAACCACTCGGCGCACAGGATACTGGAGGTCAACAGCGGCGAGGCCATCGACGCTTTCGACAAGTTCTGGTCCCGCTATGTCGGCAGGGGAGAGAAGGGATGGCTGCGCGACCTGCCCGAATCGGCCCGGGACATGGCGAAGATGCTCGATGAGCTCGCGGACGACATCGACAGCACGAAGAAGCAGATCCGCAGCGAGATCGTGGGCAGCGCGGCGCTGATCGCGGCTGGAATCGTGCTGACCGGCCCCACGCTCGGGGCTTCTGACGCGGCAGCCGTGACGGCGGCGACGGGGATCGTCACTCTCAGCATTGAGAAGTCCACCTCCCTGGCAACTCGCGCCGCCACGATCTTCGCCCGCATCGCGCGGGGTGCCGTGTTCGCCGGGGTGGGGAGCGTCGCCATGGACCTGGCCGTGGCGCAGCCTGCCCGCATTCTGGCCGGGCAGCAGGACGGGATCAGCCTGGAAGAGGTGAGCAACGCCGCGAAGTACGGCACCCTGACCGGCGCGATCCTGGGGCCCTTCGCCCCCGGCCCGGGAGCGAGACCACCGATGATGCGACCACCGGCCTCGCTGCGCGAGAAGCTCATTCCGGGTAAGTCCTCGCGGCCGACCAGCAAGGTGCCGGGCGCGGGGGAGCCGGTTGATGTCGCCACCGGGGCGATGTTCATGGAGTTGACCGATCTGTCACTGCCGGCGTCGCTCCCGCTGGACTTCACCCGTACTCATGTGTCGTCGTACAGGGCCGGGGTGTGTTTCGGCCCGAGCTGGTCCTCCACCCTGGATGAACAGGTCCAACTCGACCCACAGGGCGTCATTTTTGCGGCTGCCGACGGCATGCGGCTGGTCTACCCGATTCCTGAGCCGGGCGTGCCGGCCCTGCCGGACAAGGGACCGCGCTGGCCGCTGGAGTGGGACGGCAAACCGGACGGAGTGCTGACCGTCACCGACCCGGACAGCGGCGTCACACGCACCTTCGCCCACCCCGGCCCCACCGAGGACGAGACAACCCTGCGACTGCCGGTGGAATCCTGGCAGGACCGCAACGGCGCCCGCATCGAAGTGGAACGCGACGCGCACGGGATACCGACCGAGATGCGGCACTCGGGCGGATACCACCTCGCTATTGAGACCGAGGGGCAGCGCGTCACAGCCCTGCGGCTGCTGGACGAGGCGCCCTCCGCGTACGAGCGGGAGCAGGCACCAGCCCCAGGCACGCTCGTGATGCGCTACGGATACGACGAGGCCGGCAATCTGGCCGAGGTGATCAACTCCAGCGGCAAGGCGATGCGCTTCACCTACGACGGTGAAGGCCGCATGCTTTCGTGGACCGACCGCAACGGGGTGTGGTGCCGCTTCACCTACGACGAGACGGGCCGGACGATCCGCACCGAGGGCACCGACGGCATCTACAACGACACCTTCACTTACGACGACGCCGCACGCACCACGACCTACACCGACTCGCACGGTCACAGCACCGTCTTCCACTACAACGACGACGGCCAGGTCGTGGCCGAGACCGACCCGCTGGGCAACACCACCTACATCGAGTGGGACGCCCGCGGCCACGACCGCCTCTCCCACACGGACGAGCTGGGCCGCATCACGCGCTACAGCTACGACGAGGACGGCAATCTGACCGAGGTGCTGCTGCCTGACGGCTCCCGCATGTCCGCGACGTACAACCACCTGCGCCAGCCGACCGCCGTGACGGAACCAGGTGGCGCGTGCTGGCAGCACTTCTACGACGAACTGGGCAACCTCACGCGCTCGGTGGACCCGGCGGGAGCGGTCAGTCACTACGCATACGACGAGCAGGGCCACCTGACGGCGGTGACGGACGCCCTCGGCCACACCCGCCACATCACCTCATCGCCGGCCGGGCTACCGGTGACCGTGACCGACGCGCTGGGCCACACCACCCATATCAGCCGCGATGCCTTCGGCCGTATCACCGAAATCACCGATCCCCTCGGGCACGTCACGCGCATGGCATGGACGGTCGAGGGCAAGCCGCGCTGGCGCGAAGACGCTGGAGGGGGGCGTGAGAGCTGGACCTGGGATGCCGAAGGCAACCTCCTCACCCACACCGACCCGGCGGGGCACATCACCCATCACGCTTCGGGGCCCTGGGGCCTGCTGGCTTCGCGTACGGACGCGGACGGCGCCACATACGCCTTCACCTACGACACCACGCTCCGCCTGACCCGAGTGACCAACCCACAGGGCCTGCACTGGGAATATGCCTACGATGCGGCAGGCCGCCTCACATCCGAGACGGACTTCAACGGCGCGCGCCTGATCTACACGTTGGACGCGGCAGGGCAACTGGTAGGTCGCACGAACGCAGTAGGCCAGACACTGCGCTTCTCCCGCGACGCACTCGGCCGCGTAACCGAGCAGCACGACGAGGATGCGGGCACCGTCACCACCTACACCTACAACGCAACGGGCGACCTGGTCCGCGCCAATAGCCCGGGAGTTGAGGTCGTCATCGAACGCGACGCGCTGGGCCGCGTGCTGACCGAGACAACCAACGACCGCACCATCTCCTGTACCTACAACCCGCTTGGCCTGCCGATACAACGGATCACACCCTCCGGCCTCACTTCCACCTGGACCTACGACTCCGACGGCCGACCCGCGGAGCTGGCCACCGAGCACGGCACGCTGAGCTTCGCCTATGACGCGGCAGGACGAGAGACGGAACGCCGAACCGGCAACGTCTCACTCCTCCAGCAGTGGGACGCGGCCGACCGCCTTACCACACAGACGGCAAGGTCAGGGCCGGAGCTTCTCCAGCACCGCACCTACGGCTATCGCCGCGATGACCACCTCACCGAGATCCGCGAACTGGCCACAGGGACCCGCCGCTTCACCCTCGACCCGGTCGGCCGCGTGACGGGCGTCAGCGCGCACGGCTGGCGGGAGAGATACACGTACGACCCGGCCGGCAACCTCACCAACGCCGAGGCACCCGACCACCCGGCCCCAGGCAAACGTAAGGCTGAAGGGACCCTTCTCCGGCGAGCCGGCCACACGTCGTACCATCACGACGCGGCGGGCCGCCGCACCTCCACAACACGCCGCCTACTGAACGGCCAACGCCGCACCTGGACCTACACCTGGAACGCGGAGGACCGGCTCAGCACAGTCACGACGCCGGACGGCGCGACCTGGACGTACATCTACGATCCCTTGGGACGACGAATATCCAAGAGATCACCGGACGGCGCGACGACCACCTTCACCTGGGACGACACTCGCCTCGCCGAGCAGACCACGCCGGACGGCAAATCCATCACCTGGGACTACGCTCCCGGCACCCACCGCGCCCTCACCCAAACCGACCACACTCAGCTCGTTCCCGAGCTCGGTACCTCACTCCTCACCAAACTCACCGAGCCGACGGCAACGCGCCCTGCTTTCCACGCGATCGTCACGGATCTGACGGGCACTCCCACGGAACTCATCACGCCCGAGGGGGCACTGGCCTGGCAGAACCGCACCACTGTTTGGGGCACCCCGCTCCCCTCGCCTGACGACCAAGGCGACACCACCTGCCCGATCCGCTTCCCGGGCCAGTACGCCGACCCGGAGTCTGGCCTGCACTACAATTACTTTCGCTACTACGACCCCGAAACAGCTCGCTACCTGACTTCAGATCCTCTGGGCGTGGCGCCAGCACCCAATCCCCACGCCTACGTCAGAAACCCGTTTACTCACGCCGATTACCTTGGGCTAGCACCGGCCAGGGCGACTTCTCCTGATAAAAAACCGGGTAGCGGTAAGGAAGTTACGCCGTACAGTCCGACCTTCGCCAACCGTCAGAGGCTGGGCGTTCATGTGCCCGATCTGACGACGCCGAAGGGGAGAACGCTCTCCTCGCACGCAGCGGAACGCGTTGCAGGAACTGGACCAGGCCGTCCGCCGACGACGCTCAACGCCATCGATTACATCCTCGACAAGGGAAACAAGGTAAAATACGATCCAGCGCGCCAAACTATCCAGGTGAGAGCAATGAAGCTTCCTGGAAAACCCTTCGTCGTAGTCAGTTCCACCAATCCGAATCATATTGTAACCGTCATGATTCCAAAGGAATTCGATACCCCGTGAACGCTAAGGCGGAGCTTCTTTCCCTCGTCGATGTGTTTCTATCAGGTGAGGATCAATCGATTTCTTTGATCAATAGCATCGAGGGGATCCTGGTGGAGAATTTCCCGGAGTCCCTCGCGTTTGAGGAGCTTGCTGAGCCGCTGTCGCTTTTCCGCCCGGGGTGCGGCTCACCTTACTATGATGTTCAGGATATGCGTGAAGCTCTCCAGGAGGCATCAGACAGCCTGAACTATCTCGAGTAGCAAATTCTGTAGATATCAGAATGGGTAAGTAAAGAATGAGCCTCTTCCAACCTCAGGTTGAGGCGTGACGAAGGGCGGGGATGGTCTTCACGATGGCGGTGACTCGGTTGGTGCTACAGCGGAGTTTCCGCGGGAGGCGCCAGCCCTTCAGAGCGGCCATGGCTTGCTCGCCGAGGCAACGGATCCGGGCGTGGGTGCTGTTGTGCCGACGTTGCCGCAGCTTGATACGCAGGCCGCGGAAGGGCGCCCGGGTGGTGCCGCCGGCGCCTTGATACGCCTTGTCCGTCCAGCACTTCACCTCCGAGCCGACAGCACCGGCGTGGTGGCGAGCGCCGGGAACGGTGGGTGAGGCCGCCAGCAGTCGACCTGCCGTATCGGCGATGACCTACCACGCCGAGCCGGGCTCGTCGGACATGGTGGCGGCGCCGACCCGGTTGGGAGCTACAGGGGAGCTGCGCACCGACCGGTGACCGGTCGGTGCGGGCCCGGTCTACCGGTTCGCGGCTTCGCGAGAGATGATCCGGTTCGTGCGACCGACCGCGCGGCCCACCGCGTTGCGCACCGCGAGGCCCGACCGGGTGCGGGGCACCATGAGCCTGGAGAGCAGACCGACACGTCGCTGCCGCGGGCCTACCTCACGGCGGAGCCGCGACTCGTAGGCGGCGAAGGCGCGGGCGTGATCACCGGGATGGGCGGCGAGCTCTTCTGCGAGGGCGTATGCGCCCGCCATCGCCATGCTGGACCCGTCGCCCAGCAGGGCTGTCGCCGCCGCCGCGTCCCCGAGCAGTACGACCCGTCCGCGGGACCACGAGGGCACCCGGACGGTGGTCAGGGGGTCGAAGAACGGAGCCGGGTGGTCGAGGAACGCTGCCACGAGTTCCGGTGCCCGCCACCGCACGTCGGCGTAGGCGTCGGCCACGGTCTGCTTGTGAAGGGCGATGTTCTTGCGGTCGTGGGGCGCTGGCTGTACGGCCCGGAAGGTGAAGATCGCGAGCGGAGTGGTCCGCGAGGGGTGGAGGACCAGCATCCGGTTCGGCACGGTCAGCATCGTCATCTCGGTCGGGTCCTCGATGGCGTCGGGTTCCAGCGGGACGGTCGCGCCGTACAGGCCCAGGTCGCTCGCGAACTGCCGTTCAGGGCCGAATACCAGGCGCCGTACGGTGGAGTGCATCCCGTCGGCACCGACTACCAAGTCGAAGCGCCGTGGCGCGGACCGCCGGAAGGTGACATCGACCCCACCTTCATCCTGGTCGAGAGCGGTGACCGTGTCGTCGAACAAGAACTCGGCCTCGGTCTGCGCCGACCGGTGGAGCACCTCGGACAGGTCGGCTCGGGTCACCTCGACCGTCGGCGCCTTGTCCGAGGTGAGCGGGAGTTGCAGGATTCGCCTGCCGCCGGGGTCGAGCAGGGTCAGCGACCGATTGCGGGTGGCGAGCTCGCGGAGCTGCGGGAGGATGCCCATGCGCTCGGCGACCGGGATCGCGGGCCCCTTCACGACGATCGCGCTGCCACCGGAGCGCAGCTGCCGGGCGTGTTCGACGACCGTTGACCGGTATCCATTCCGGGAGAGCCAGTAGGCGAGTGCGGGCCCTGCGATTCCGGCACCGGCTATCAGCACCTCGGGTTTCTTCATGACGATGACCTCTCGGAGTGTCGATGACCAGGTCCCCGGTGAGTGCGGGGCCGGGGCTCAGGGCGCGGCGGCGCGGGGCAGCGCAACCCGGGCAAGGTACGAATGATTTCGTACCTCAGTTGAGCACGTCCTTCAGGTACTATGCAAGTCGTACTTGAAGGAGGTGCGGCGTGGCCGGGAGGAACCTGGTTGGCCCAGAGGCCGATGCGCTCGATCTGGGTGCGGTGTTTCGTGCCCTCGCCGACGAGCACCGTCGTTCGGTGTTGACGGAGTTGGTCGCCGACCGCAGCGACAGCGAGCGGGGCTGCAACTCGTTCGATCTTCCGATCTCGAAGCAGACCCAGACCCACCATTTCCGGGTCCTGCGCGAGGCAGGTCTCATTGACGAGATCGACTACGGCAACCGCAAGGGCATCCGACTACGACGCGCGGACATCGAGAAGAGATTCCCCGGGCTGCTCACGCTCCTGGGTGCAGAGTCCCCGGGCGGTACTGCTCCTCGCTGAGCAACAGCTGAGCGCACCGGAGGGGAGTCTGAGTCGGCCCTGAGCCGCGAGCTCGGCCGAATCCAGCTCGCGCCGCTCGCAGGTAGCCAAGCACGACGCGGGCACGAATGGGATTGGTGTCGCTTCGACCACCGTCCCGCGCTCGTGATCGGCGCCGAGCTCTTCCGCACACTCCCTCACGCCCACACCCACTGAGGTTTCCTCAACCTGCGTGCAGAGCAGGGCCGCTGGGGGTGAGGGCGGGGCGGGGTCCGGGCGTAGAGAAGCTCCTGGTAGACGGGTGCGTGTCGAGTCCAAGCCATCCTGCCAGGAGCTTCCGCATGCTCGTCTACCCGGCCGGGGTCGATCTGTCCACCTCCGCTCTGCGCTTCCTCGCCCGTGAGTTGACCGCACGTCGTCTTGCGCAAGGGACACGATGGCGCCGGCTGACCGCCGGACGGCAGGCGCTGCTCGTGCTGGCTCATCTACGATGCGGCCATACCTACGCCCAGGCCATGGCCACCCTCAAAACCTGGCGGCTCATGCGCAAACTGCGATGCTCTACCAGCCGTATCACCAGCCTCGTCCAGGCCGTCCTCACCCTGCACCTGACATGCACAAACTGAGGTTGGAAAAGGCTCAATGCCTGTGCCCTCTCGTCCGAGAGATCCTCGCGGTAGGTGAGGGAGATGTGTCGGCCTTCTATGTATGCTCGGAATTTTCACCCGGGGTATACACCGGACGTGATCGACAAGAGATACAATTTTCCCTTCCGGTCGACCGACACTATAGTGCTTCCCCCTTACGTTGCGTGCCGGGTGCCGTCGGCCCACGAGCACCCCGCACCGAACGCGGAGTCGAACGTATCGGGCCGTGTCGTGCCCTGCTCGCGCCTGCACGGCACGGATCGAGCGGTCGCTGTGTCAACGAATACGCGTGTTCGGAAGAAGCCTACGTATCGTCAGGCCGAGCGAATATCCGCAAGTCGCAGCGGGCCCGGTACAGTCCATGTTTGTGGTTCCCCCGAGGGCTTGAACTACGGTTACGGGGCGCGTAAATCCAGCGGGTCCGCCACCACCGTGTGCGGGTGCTTCAAGCCCCATTTCGCCACTGACACGTACCCTGACGGCAGCCCACGACGCCCTACGACAGCACCAGCGTCCCCCTGGCCAACGGCGCGACATCGTGCCCATGGCTCGACACCCCCCTCGGACACGTACCACATCCCCACGGCTTCCTATGCGCCGTGGGGATGTGCTGTTTCCGGCGCCGGGTGTGATCTCGGCAAGGACTGTGGCTGTCGGGCTCTTGTGCAGGGCGTGGGTGAGCTGAACCCCGAGCCGTCGGTAGAGCTCGGCCTTGTCCTGGGGTCTGGCCTGCTGGACTGCGGCGGCGGTATCGCCGACCGAGCGGACGATCTCGGCGACGGCTTCCCGGGACGTCGGTCCGTCGGCTTGTGTCCGAGCGGCGGAGAGTTGGGCCTGGGCGGCGGCCCGTGGCCCCGCGCGCGGGGCCACGCCGTCCGTGGGGCCTTGAACGCGTCACCGGCTTGGTCCTGACCGGGTTGGAGCTTGCGAGATAGGCGGCCGGCAGGGACCAGCGAGTAGACAGGACAGGCACAGGTCCGTGCTCATGGAGTTGCGATGCCCTGTGATCATCAGGGACACCTGTGCCTGCGCTGCCATCATGGCCAGACGTCGTCGACGACGCCGCACCTTCACCGACGAACCCAGCTGCCTTTCAGGCTCAGCCGCCTTACCACCTACCGCGGTGCCAGCAGCGCAAGGGTGTGTGGTGGGGAGACGCTATTGCTGCTTTGCGAGCCACTCGTCGAAGGTGGTCGGCGCGATACGGGCCCCCGCACGGGGCAGCAGCACGTCGCCGGCCATCGCCGGGCCGAACAGCGATGACCACGTCGGCAGGAGCTTGACCGCGCGGCCGCGCGCATCATTGGTGCGCCGGGCCATGTCCACCAGATCCTGCGGCTCGGGACCGGCGACCTCGCGGTATCGCCCCTGCGGTGCGCCCGTGGCGATCTCGGCGAGGATGTCGGCCACGTCCGCGGGTGCGATCGGCTGGACGAGCAGTGGCGCGATGGTGGCGGCGCCGTCCTGCTCGGTCCAGCTCGTCACCATCGCGGCGAAGTCGTGGAACTGGGTGGCCGGAAGGATCGTCCACGGCACCCGGCCTTCGGCCACGAGGCGCTCCTGCTCGCGTTTGCCGGCGTAGTGCGCGTTGCCTTCGACGCGGTCGACGCCGGCGATCGAGAGCAGCACGTGGTGGCGGACACCGGCCCGTTCCTCGGCGGCGAGCAGGTTCCGGGTGATGGTGCCGAAGTACGCCACGGCTTCGTCCCGGTCGGCCGCCGTGCAGTTCGTGGCGTCCACGACGGCCTCGACGCCGGTCAGGGTGACGTCGAGGCCGTCGCCGGTGGTCAGGTCCGCGCCGAGTGAGCGGCTGATGCGCACGACATGGTGTCCAGCCTGTTCCAGGGCGGCGACGGTGAGGGCCCCGATGTTGCCGGTCGCCCCGGCAACGGCGATTCGCATGGTCCGCATGGTGATCTCTCCTCTGTCTCTCGTGCTGCCACCGGACGCTATCCAGGACTAAATGGATCCGCAATATCTTGGATAGAATCAGGGTTATGAAGCTGCCTGTGAGTACGGAATGGCTGTTGCACTGCGCCACGTCGCTGGCGCAGCTCGAGACAGGGGCCACCGCGTCGGCGGCACAACTCGCCCAGTACTTCGACCTGCCGGCGGCCTATCTCGCCAAGCAGCTGCAGGCGCTGGTCAAGGCCGGCGTGCTGGCCGCAACGACGGGCCCGCGCGGCGGGTTCCGGCTGGCCCGGCCTGCTTCCGAGATCACGCTCCTGGAGATTGTCGAGGCAGTCGACGGTGCGTCCTCGCCGTACGAGTGCCGCGAGATCCGCCAGCAGGGACGGGGAGCACTGCCCGCTGAGGAGTGCCAGAACCCCTGCATCCTCGCCGAGAAGATGGCCGAAGCCCACGAATCCTGGCGGCGCAGCCTCGCCGCGACCTCCCTCGCCGAGGTCATCGCCGCACTGCCCCCGTCGGCGCCGTCCCGCACCCGTATGCGCCTGACCGGGACGCCGTAGCCCAACCGCCGCCATATTGCGACGCCTTGGAGGTCGCGCGGACAGGCGGCTGGTCAGGGCCGGCGTCGGGGGCGTGGGCTCCCAGCGGTAGGTGGTCCACGATCGGCGGAGCAGGGTACGCACGGTGATGATCGTGTCGGCGAGGGCGAAGAACGCTTCCATGACGGCTCTCCGGCGCTCGTAGCAGCGGGCGAGAGGGCGAAAGGCGTTCCGCCAGGCGTGAGTGCGCTCGATGCGCCACCGCTGCGTGGCCCGGACCGGCGCCTTGACCCCCTTGCGGGCGGATCTGGCGGTGAGTCGTGGCAGTTGGCACCGGCCAGTGCGCGGCCGAGCGGAATGCCGTAACCGCCGGTCAGGCCTGAGCGTTTGATGCCCTGCTTGCCCCGGTCGACCGGTGAGCGACCGGCTGCTTCGCCCCCGCCTGGGGCCTTGGTGACAGCGCCGTTCACGGCGATCTGGTCCGGTGCGAGACCAACAAGGCGGTCGTAGGCGTCGACCGCGATCTGTTTGAGCTGGGCGAAAATGCCCGGACGTATCCACTGGTCGCGGCGGTTGCGGATCGTCGTGGCCGAGCACGTGGAGTCCGCGATCGCCTCGTAGGAGCAACTGAACCGGAGGCTTTGCAGCAGCTTGTCGACACGGTCCGGTCGCTGAGCCGGCGCCCCGGTCGCCTATCCGCGCGAGCTCTTGGGCGTGGCGGTTGCGGTGAGCCGGCCTGGCTGATCAGCGCTGCCGATCACCCTGTGCGCGAGGCTGGTTGAACGGTTTCGACGGCCTGTCGGGGGCCTGGGGCCTGCGCGCTCACGCCGACGTGTCGTCACCTAGGTAGGTCTCGATGTGTCGTGTGACGACGCAGTCGACCTCGTCGGCCGTGCCGGTTCGCAAAGCTGAGAGCAGTGCCCGGTGCTGCCTGGGGATTTCCTCGGGTGACGAGTGCGCGGGTGCGTCTCGCAGGAAGTAGGCATGCACCCGAGGCTGGATCGTGCGCCAGATTTGGAGCGCCTGGACGTGGCCGCTCGCGGTGATGACCGCCTCGTGGAAGGCCAGGTCGAGGTCGGCGAGGCGGTCCGCGTCGCCCTCGCTTCCGACCGCAGCGAACATTTCCTCGACGACGCGTTCGAGTCGGTCGAGCAGTTCCGGCGGGCGTGTCCCGGCGACGTCGCGGAAGGCGAAACGCTCGATGGTGAGCCGGATCGGCACCAGGACCTCGCGTACCTCGCGCTGCGAGACCTCGGCGACCACCGCCCCTCGGTAGGGATGGGAGACCACGAGCCCTTCCTGCTCCAGGATCATGATGGCCTCGCGTACGGGACCGCGGCTGACCCCGGAGCCGGCTGACAGTTCGCGCTCGACCAGGCGCTCACCGGGTTTCATCTCCCCGCTCGCGATGGCCTGCCTGAGCCAGTTCAGGACCCATTCCCGCCGAGACGCCGGCGGCCCGGTCGGCGGCATCGAGCTCGTCATGCGTTTCCCATCCCCTGGACAAGGGCCCGCTGGTGCGGGCGACGGACCCACGATAGCTATCCCGTCGATGGCAGATGGTTGACCATCTGCCATGCGCGGCTTAGTGTCTCGCATCGAGCGCCGCCCATCCCGGACAGGTGGCGCGAACCAGTGCGGCCACATGCCGCCCCCTCTCGCCCAGGAGCTCCCAGCTCGTGAGGCTGCTGGGGCTGCTGGGGCGCTGTCCGCCTCGTCGACCGTCCGGTCGGGCGTCGGGAGCCCACCCGGAACCGTTCACCGAAGAATCAGGAAGCCATGAAGATCCGTGACGTACGTGCGGCCGGTCTGCGGGGCGCCACCCCGGCAGGCGGATGGCAGGAGGAACTCGACCAGGACGATGTCGTGCACACTCTGGTGGCGGTGCACACCGACGAGGGGCTGGTCGGCGTCGGTAGCGTGTTCACCAGCGAGGCGCTGGTCCGCGGAGCCCTCGAACTTCTGCGTCCCCTGCTGATCGGTGAGAAGGCGACGGAGCCCGAGCGGCTGTCGGAGCGGCTGCACCGCACCACGTTCTGGATGGGGCGCGGGGGCACCGTGACGCACACCATCAGCGGCATCGACACAGCGTTGTGGGACGTGCTCGGCCAGGCCACCGGCCAGCCCGTCGGCCGCCTGCTGGGCGGCCGCTACCGCGAACGCGTCCGCCCCTACGCGTCCCTGCTCATGGACCAGCCGGAGATCCTGGCGGAACATCTGCAGGAACTCGCCGGCCAGGGCTGGAAGGCCTTCAAGATCGGCTGGGGCCTCTTCGGACGAGTCAGCGAGCGCCTCGATGAGCGGATCGTGGCCGCGGCCCGGGAGGCCGTGGGCCCCGAAGCGCTACTCATGGTGGATGCGGGGGGCAGCGACAGCGCTTGGTCCAACGGTTACAAGTGGGCGCTGCGCACCGCACGGATGCTCGACCGGTACGACATCGCCTGGTTCGAGGAACCGCTCGGCCCCGACGCCCTCGACGACTATGTGAACCTCCGCCGCGAGGCACCGGTGGCGATCTCGGGTGGGGAAGTGCTGACGAGGCGACAGAGCTTCCACCCTTGGCTGGAGAACGGCGCCCTCGACATCGTTCAGCCGGACGTGACGAAGGTCGGCGGCCTCAGCGAGCAGCGCCGCATCGGATGGGCTGCCCAAGATCACGGCGTGCGGCTGATCCCGCACGGCTGGAACACCGCCGTCGGACTCGCCGCCGATCTGCAACTCGCTTCTGCACTGCCCGACACGGACCTGGTCGAATACGTCACCGGATCGCCCTACGTCGATTCCCTCACGACCACCCCCTGGCGGCTCGACGCGGACGGGACGCTGGCCGTCCCCGACGAACCCGGGCTCGGAGTCCGCCTCGATCCTGACAGTCTGGCCCGCTACACCGACGCGGCGGCCCTGCTGCGGCCGTGACCGATTGCGGTCGGAGGAACGTAGCCCCACGTCCCGGTGGCTGCGGTGGGGCCGCGCCCGTTGCTCAAGCGGTGTCCTGCTTCCTGGTCCCGGGAAGGCCCACGGGCCCGCGGGCCTTCGCGGGACCGCGCATTCCTTCACCGCGCATCCCCTCCGACGAGCGCGCCTTTCGCAACGAGGGCTGGATACCGCCCCCGCCGAAGCCCGTGGGCGGCGCCCCTCCGCTCCAACTCCGAAGGCCGGGTCCCGCCCCGGATGCCTTGTCCAACCACGAAGTGAGGAAGCCGCATGTCCGGAGCCGACCTGGTCGGGCCCCCTGCCGTCCCAAGATCCGACAAGCCGCCTCGCCGGGTGGTTCTGGTCTCCGTCGTGGGAGCTGTCGGTGGATTCCTCTTCGGTTTCGACACCGCCGTCATCAACGGAGCTGTCGACGCCATCGAGGAGAACTTCGGCCTCGACTCGATCGGCCTGGGCACCGTCGTCGCAATCACTCTGCTCGGTGCCGCGGCCGGGGCGCTGCTGGCCGGATGGATGGCGGACCGCATCGGACGGCCGCGGGTCATGGGGATCGCCGCGATCATCTTCGCGGCCTCGTCCGTCGGCTGCGGAACAGCGTCGACCTTCTGGACCATGGTGGCATGGCGTCTGCTGACGGGCGTCGCCGTCGGATACGCGACGGTGCTCGGCCCGCTCTACATCTCCGAGGTCTCGCCGGCCTCCGCCCGCGGCCGGCTGGCCTCGCTCCAGCAGATGGCCATCGTCCTGGGCATCTTCGCCGCTCTGCTCTCCGACTCCCTCATCGCGGCGCTGCTCGGCGGAGCGGACGCACAGACGTTCCTCAGCCTCCCGGCATGGCGGTGGATGTTCATCGTCGGGGCGATCCCGGCGCTCGGCTACGGAATCTGCTCCCTGCGGATACCGGAGTCCCCGCGCTACCTGGCCGCCCGCGGCCGGCGGGACGATGCCGTGCGCGTCCTGGCCGACCTGCACGCGATCCCCCGCGGCCAGGCCGAACAGGACGTCGAGCGGATGGGTGCCACCGCCCCCGGTGAGCACCGCCCCCGATTCCGGGACCTGCTCTGCCGTCGTACCGGACTGCTCCGCATCGTTTGGGCCGGCGTCGGCATCGCCGCCCTTCAGGCACTGGTCGGCATCGACGTGATCTTCTACTACTCCACTTCGCTGTGGAGGTCGGTCGGGTTCGGCGAGTCCGCGTCCTTCGGACTGTCCGTTCTGAGTTCGCTGATCAATGTGGTCGCGACGGTCATCGCGATCGTGCTCATCGACCGGATCGGCCGCCGCCGTCTGCTGCTGGCCGGCTCGACCGGTATGGCGGTCAGCCTCGTCCTGATGAGCATCGGGTTCTCCAGATCCGTCCCGGTCGGCGACGGGGTGGAACTACCGGGAGCATGGGGACCGCTGACCCTGATCGGCGCGAACGTCTTCGTGGTGTGCTTCGCCGTCTCCTGGGGCCCGGTGGTGTGGGTGCTGCTGGGAGAGATGTTCCCCAACGCCATTCGGGGCCCGGCGCTCGCGCTGGCCGCATCGGTCAACTGGATCTCCGGCGTGGCGGTCAACCTCTCCTTCCCGACGCTGCGCGAGCTCTCCTTGCCCGGGAGCTACGCGCTGTACGCGGTCATGGCGTTGCTCTCCTGGTTGCTGATCCGCTTCGGCATACGAGAAACCATGAACCGCGAACTCGAGGACATGAGCGAGGCACCAGTGACGCAGGCATCTGAGCGCGATGCCACAACTGCCCCGCTGTGAACCGATGGCACCGGGCCCAGGAAACAAAGCAATCCCCGGAAAAAGCACTCTCCAAAACACGACATCCGAAGGACGAGCACGATGCACGACGACATCACCTTCATCACCGGCGCGGGATCCGGCATCGGGCGTGCCGTCGCACTCCAGCAGGCATCGCTTGGACACCCCCTCGCCCTGCTGGACCGGGACCGTGCCCGTGTGGAGGCGGTCGCCGGGGAGGCAGAGGAGCGCGGCGCGCCCCGCACGCTGGCTGTCGCCGCCGACATCTCCCAGGAAGCAGCTGTCTCCGAGGCCTACGCCCACTGCCGCACGTCCCTCGGTATTCCCACCCGCATCGTCGCCAACGCGGGTGTCGAAATCTCCCGGAAGGCACATGAGACCACGCTCGCGGAATGGGCAGGCGTCATCGACGTCAACCTCACCGGCACCTTTCTGACCTGTCGCGAGGCCATCCGGCTTCTCCTGGAGCACGGGCTCCCCGGCGCGATCGTCTGTGTCTCGTCCCCCTCGGCTTTCGTGGGGTTCGCCGGAGGCGCCAACAGCGCGTACGGAAGCTCCAAGGGCGGCGTCTCCGCCATGGTCAAAGCCCTCGCCGTCGACTACGCAGGATGCGGCATCCGCGTCAATGGCGTCGTCCCCGGTGCCACGGCGACACCCCTGCTCGACGTCACCACGGATGAGCACGACGATGTCGCCTCCCGCGCACGGACGCAGATCCCCCTCGGCCGGCTCGCGCAGCCCGAGGAGATCGCCGAGGCCATCGACTGGCTGCTCGGACCCAGGTCCAGCTACGTCACGGGCAGCCACCTGCATGTCGACGGCGGGCTCACCGCCCGGGGGGCCAACGACTTCTGACTCTGACCGGCAGTCGACTTCTACCGAAGCGCAGATCGCATTCGAAAGGGAACCTTCCATGAACCCCTGCCCCACCGGCATCGGAGCCACCGCCTGGGTCATTGCCGACGGCTACATTCCGCCGCGCAGCTTCGGGCCCGAGCCTGAGATGACCAGTCATGACAGCATCTGCATGCTCAACGCGGGGGACGCCCAGGCGCGTGTCGAGGTGTACGTCTATTTCACCGACCGCGAGCCCGCGGGCCCCTTCGTCCTCTCCATCGCCCCCCGGCGCGCCTTCCACCAGCGCATCAACGACCTCGACGGGCCGGAACACATCCCCGTCGGCACCGACTACTGCCTCCTCGTCACCAGCGACGTTCCCATCGTCGTCCAGCACACTCGGCTCGACTCCCGGCAGGAGGCCAACGCGCTGATGAGTACGATCGCCTTCCCCGGATAACCGAATCACGGTGACGACCCCTCACATCGAACCCAGCGCTCAGCTTGTGTCCGGTCCAGGGCAGCGGGATCGACAACCCTCGATGTGTTGCTGAGGGCGTCGTCGAGATGCGCGCTCAGCCCGGTCTCCTCGGCCAGTTCCCGTGAGGCCGCCTCTTGGGCGCTCTCGCGGGTCTCGATGCGTCCGCCGGGCGCGGCGGGTGGGTTTGGGCGAGCGACTCGTCATGTGCATGCCTGTGGCGATCTTTTGTGGCCAGCGCGTCGTCAATCGAGTCCAGGCGCGTGAATTTCGTGAGGTGCGGTCAGGGGACTCCCGTGTGCGGCAATGGGTTGGGCTTCGGGACGCGGTGACGAGCAGGAGCCGCGTTCCGAGAAGGCGGGAGATGGGCTCGGTTGAACATCTGTCTCCTGTGCGTGTTGGAACGTGCGGCAGATGGTGGGTATACGGACCCCGGCAGGGACCGCTCACTACCGTTGCCCGGCCTGTCAGTGCGCCCTTGTAGCCTCCCGATCATGACAACTGAGCCGGCCCATGACCCGCGTCCGACCTTTGCCAGAGCGCTTGATCAAGCCGGGAAGCAGGTCGCGGCGGTAAGGCCCGACGAGCTGACGGGCCGCACTCCCTGCTCCGATTACGACGTTCGCGCGCTGCTCGGACATGTGGTCTCCGTGCTGCACAAGCTCGCCCGTGTCGGCACCGGAGGCGATGCGCGTGGCGTACCGGATGTGGTCGACGGCATAGCCGATGACGGCTGGGCAAGCGCATTCGCCCAGGCTCGTAGCGAGGTCGAGCGGGTGTGGGCTGAGGACGGGAAGCTCGACCGCATGGTCGAGCTACCGTGGGCCACATTGCCCGGCCGGGATGTTCTGGAGGCCTACACCCACGAGTTCACGGTTCACTCCTGGGACCTCGCGTATGCCACCCGGCGGCTCGCCGAACTCGACCCCGAGCTGGCCACGCAGGCGCTTGAGGCATTCTCGAAGTTTGCGCCGCCGGAGGCCCGCAGCGAGCAGGGCCCGTTCAGCCCGGCCGTACCGGTGCCCGACGACGCCGACGTCTACACCCGGCTGGCCGCCTACCTGGGGCGCCGCCCATAGTTGGCAGGGCCGGGCGCGGTGGGGTGGGCGGCGTGGCGGTACTTCATGGGACGAGTAGCGAACGCTGGGCGAGGCCGCACAGGCGCTGCGGGACCCTGGGATCGACGTCCGGATGGTCAGTGACAGGTCGACTCCTACATCGGCACATGCGGCGAGGATCCAGCGCTGGTTGCCGCAGCCGCGGTGATCAGCGTGACGCCCCGACCGCTTCGTGCTCGACGTCGGGAGCAAGGTCCTCGGCTCGGGCCGGTCACAGCCCAGCAGCGATGCCGATCGAGAGGGGAAGATCGGACCGCTCGGTGACCAGTCCGGCATGCACCTGCCGGTTCCCATACCTGCGTCGCCCCCTGGTTCGAGGCTCGTCCGCCAGTGGGGGCGGCAATGCTCACCCAGTGGCAGCTTTCGGCACCGCAGGTCATCGTGGGCACGGTTGGCGATCTTGGGTACTCGTGGCCACGTGATCTTCGTTGCCGCTGCCGGTGGAGGATGCCAGTCATGACCGCACCCGTGCGCCCTGGTCGACGCAGGGGACGTGACCGACGCTTTGATCTGCGCACGACCGCCTTGTTCTTCCTGCTGCTCGCGGTCGTCTTGTGCGTCCTCGCGTTTCTGGTGCGTACCGCGGCGGACCTGGCCGAGCGTCGGCCGCTGTGGGCCGGTGTGCTGGTGTTGGGCGCTATCGCGGCCGCTTGGGTCTTCCGGTCCAGGTGGCGCCGCTTCTCCGCCGCGAGGTGTGCCCGGCGGGCTGCCCGAACACTGGAGGAAGCGGCCGAGAGCGCGTCGGACAACCTTGACGACACGGTGGCGCGCGAAACGCAGCTGCCCACCCTGCGGGGCACCGCGTCGAAGGTGCCGTTCGCCGACGCCGCGTCGGTCGGCACCGAAAGCCGCGGGGAGCACCCCGGCCGGGAACGACGCAGCCCGCCACAGAGCCGCTGGATCCCGGTGACGAGGAGAGTGCCGCTTCCGCCGACCCGGCGGCCGAATACGCCGAGCTCGGCCCCGACGATTTCGAGCAGGCCGTAGCCGGCCTGTGCGCCCGTGCGGGCTGTCGGGAAGTGGAAGTGGTGGGAGGGGCGGGTGACCTGGGGGCGGACGTCACCGCGGTCACCCGGGACGGGCGGCGCATAGTCATCCAGTGCAAGCGTTACGGCGGTACCAACAAGGTCGGCTCGCAGGAGATGCAGCGTTTCGGGGGGGCCTGCTTCACCGTGCACGGAGCCGACATCGCCGCAATCGTCACGACGAGCGACTTCACCGCGCCCGCTCTCGAGTACGCGCACCAGTGCGGAATCGTGTGCGTGAACGGCCAGGAGCTGGCGGGATGGTGCCGCGGCACCGTTCCGACCCTTTGGGAGGGCGCCGGTCTCGAACCGTGAGGGCGACGGGTCGGGCAGCGTGGGGGTGCGGGCCCTCGCCGAGGCGCGGTGCGGTGTGGCGTGATGCGGTGCGGCCCTACGGGTCTGATGCGCCGGTGCGCCCCGGCCGGGCTCCGCTCCTGGGTACCCGCGCCCCGTGGCGGTGGCGGTGGCGGTGGCGGTGGCGGTGGCCGTGGGTGAGGGGTCAGTGGGTTGTGGGTGAGGTGGTGGGGCGCCGGTTGTGAGGGTGCCCATAGGAGCTGGGTCACATACGTAGCGAGATAGTATGTCTGTTTTGTCGTGACCCCAGGTGGGGCGCAGGGGTCGCGCCGCCTCGGGTGAATCGGGCGAAGCGGGATAGTACGTCACATAGTTGTCGGGGCGGGGAGCCGGTCCGCAGGGTGGGTGCCAGGTCGCGACGAGGCCGGGCACAGCCCCTCGCACGCGGCCGGATGTGTCCCCTGCGAAAGGCATCCCCACCCGCATGCGTATTGCTCTGCGTCGCACCAAGCTGTCCACCGGCCTGGCCGTTCTGGGCGCGGCCGGTGTCGCCACCGCCACCCTCAGCGGTACGGCCCACGCGGTCACCCAGCACGAGGCCAAGCCCGCCCAGACCGCCACCTACGCGGTCACGACGGACCAGGTCGTCAAGGCCGACGACGCCGTCCACGCTCCCCGACCCGTGGCCAAGGCCGAGGGCGAGCCCGCCGAGGCGCAGCACAAGACCGAGGCCAAGGGCAGCGCCGGGGGCCAGGCGAACGGCGCGCCCGAGACCGGGCACAAGTCGGCCGGCGCCAAGGCGAAGGCCGACGAGAAGGCCGACGCGAAGGCGAAGGGCGAGAAGAAGGCCGGCGGCAAGGAGTACGCGGACAACCTGGACGGGTGGATCCGCGAGGCCCGCGCCATCATGAAGAAGCACGACATCCCCGGCTCCTACGAGGGCATCAAGCGCAACATCATCCGCGAGTCGGCCGGTGACCCCAACGCCGTCAACGACTGGGACATCAACGCCAAGAAGGGCACCCCCTCCAAGGGCCTCCTCCAGGTGATCCAGCCCACCTTCGACCGCTACCACGTCGAAGGCACCCCCGACCAGCTGACCGACCCGGTCGCCAACATCGTCGCCGCCTGCAACTACGCCGCCGACCGCTACGGCTCCATGGACAACGTCGACTCCGCCTACTGACCAGCCGACGCCCGCCGCCCGGCGCGGTCGTGGCCGAGCATTCGAGGTGTGTGCGCCCGGAGATACGACTCTCCGGGCGCTCGCCTCGTTGCTGGGCCGAACATCGTGTGCGGGGCTGGTCACCGGATGAATCGTCCCGGATTCCGACACCGGCCGAAGCGACTGCTCGTCACCTCGGCCGGGCGCGTCAGCGTGGACCGCCTGTGGGGCAGGCGTTGACGTCGCGGCCTTGCACCCGGGTGTACCCGAGTGCGCCCGGGTACACCCGGGTTCAGCGGTTCAGCGGGCCGCCGGGTTTCACTCGTAGACGCGGACCCAGTCGACCTCGAAGACCGCAGGTCGAAGGCCGCCGTCGCCGGTGAAGTTGTCCAGTTGGATGTTGAGGTGTCCCGAGGGCATCGACTGGATGTTCCCCCGGTCGGAGTCCGCGCCGCCCGAGAGGCGGAACCATTCGGCTCCGTCGATGTAGCCGACCAGTGCTTCCGGTGTCCATTCGAACGCGAAGTTGTGCCACTCGTTCATGTTCACTGGGCAGAGGTCGCGGCGTTCCTTCTTGTCCGAGGGGCTTTCCGGATAGTGCAGGAAGGCCGTGAGGCACTGTGCGTCGGGGTTCGAGTACTCGACCCAGTCGTACTCACCGTTTTCGAGCCGGTTGCCTGCGGTGGGCCAGATCAGGTGCAGCGCGTGATATAGGCCGCCGCTCGAACCGATGTTCTCCGAGCGGGGCCGGATCTCCCACCGGCCGTACTGGGCGTCGCGCTTCTGCCGGAGCCATCCTGTGTCGCCGTTGGCCTCGCCGCGCATGGTGAGCATGCCGTTCGCCACGGTGCTGTTCTTGGCGCACCGGCGGCCGTTTCCGGCGTGGCCCTCCCAGCAGCCTTCCGTGCCACCGAAATCACCCGAGGGCGTCGCCCACTTCGCGGAGTCGACCGGGCCGGTGTAGTTGAACTCGTCCGAGATCGGCAGCGGTGTGCCCCAGTTGTGCCGGACGGCGGCCTGTGTCTGGTCGGACCCCTGGCCGTCGCCGTGTGTGACGTCGAGCCCGTAGATCTTGACCTCGCCGTAGTTGTCGTCGCTGCACGGGGAGGAGTTCCCGCAGTGGGCCTGGGTGTAGGCACCGGTCTTGAAGTAGTTGGTGGAGTCGGAGTGGTCGATCGTGGTCTCCAACTCGCCGTTGAAGTAGATCTTGATCTCACCGTCGCTCACCACGTACTTGATCTCGAAGACCGTGCCGAGCGCGTAGTCGTCGGTGATCAGGTGGTGGTCGGTGGTGTCGCCCTTCGTGATCCAGAGCTTCGAGCCCTCCAGGCGCAGCGCGGTGACATCGTCATCGCCGCCGTGGATCTGGGCGCCGACGACCTCCGGCTTCTCCTCGGGCAGGTGGGTGAAGGACTCCCGGACGGTCATGGTGTGCGTGCCGGACGTCGAGGACCATTCGATCTCGTCCCCGCCGCCGCTCTCCATCTCCCGAAGCTCCGACCGCGGATTGCTGGAGCCGCCGGTGGTGACACCGTTGACGGGCGCACGGAACCGCACCGCGTCCCCGGGGTCGGGGACGAGGAAGAAGGGGTCGTGGGAGTAGGTGTCGAGCTCGGGCTGGAAGATCTCGGTGGGGTCCTCCTCGTCGCCGATGGGCAGCGTCACCTTCCAGTTGCTCAGATCGAGGACGTCGGACGGGAGCTTGCTCCCGCCGCCGTCATCGTCGTCACCGTCGCCGGGGCTGCCCCAGACCTCGACCTCGGTCAGGCTGTTCCAGTCGCCCTCGCCCTCACCGGTGTAGCCGTGGCCGAGGTAGCGGACCTTCGAGGTCCGAACGGGGTCGAAGTCGAACGACTCCAGCCCGGTCGTCGTACCGCTGGTCCTGCCGTCATGGACGGTGGCCCAGCTCGATCCGTCCCAGTACTGGAGCTGGAAGACATTCTGCCGAGTGGTGCCCTTGTGCACCGCGAGCTTGATGTGGGTGACGGTCATCGTCGCACCGAGGTCCAACTGCAGCCAGGCGCCGTCCCCCTCGCCAGACCAACGGGTGCCGTAGTCGTCGTCCACGACGTTCCCGGGCTCGTTCCCGTCGTGGGTGCTGGCTGTGACGGCGCCGGCGGCGGGGGTAATCCGGACGTCGGCGGCGTGTGCGGTGCTCGGCCCGAGCAGCATCGCCAACACCGCCATCACCGGAGCGAGGGCGGCGATCGCCCATGGCCGCCGCCGTCCGCTTCTCCGGAGTAAGAAACGCGACAAGAGGGTGTGCCTCACAGGTTGGTCCTCCTCATGCTGTTCTGCTCCTGGACCCCGGCCGCACGGTTCCGAACCCCGGCCGCACGGCCCGGCCCGGGAGTCGGGCGGACCGGCGGTCGGCACCGCGGGATTCGCACAACTCGCGTGAGGATCGTCGCTCCTGCTCATCGCCGCGGTGGTGCCGCCGGAGTGTCACCGGTGACGTGACCGTGACGACTACAGCAGTCGCTGAATTGTTCGGCATGGGCCTGCGTCGCGGTGAACAACTCCTCTTCTCGGAGCGGCGGGCTCACCTCGCACGCACCGGCCGGCTCTCACAGGCTCCCGGGCCGTTCGTGTTCGACTGAGCACCCGATCAGCGTCACGGCAGTCGTCCCGGCACCGGACCCGGCGCCGGGACGACTGTCCGAAGGGTTCGCCTGCCCGCTCCGGTTCGGTCACAGCGGCCGGCCGGTCTCCTCCTTGTGGTCGGGAGCGGTTCCGCGCCGGGGCGCCGGGATGTCCGCGCCGCGCGACGAGGTGAGCCCGTACTGTGCGGCCTGCGCCTCGAACATGCCCTGGTACAGGCCGCCGGGGCGGCCCATGAGCTGCTCGTGGGTGCCGTCCTCGGTGACGCGCCCGTGGTCCAGGACGTAGATGTGGTCGGCGGAGGCGGTCGCAGCGAGCCGGTGGGTGATCAGCACCACCGCGACACCGCTGTCGGCCAGTGTCCGCAGCCGCTCGAACGCCTCGATCTCGGCATGCGGGTCCAGCGCGGAGGTGGGCTCATCGACCAGGAGGAACGGTGCGTCGCGGTAGCGGCTGCGGGCGTTGCCCACCTTCTGCCACTGCCCGCCCGAGAGTTGGACGCCGCGCTCGTATCCCTTGAAGACGATGGAGTCCCAGCCGTGCGGCAGGCCCTCGATCAGCCCGTCCACGTCGGCGGCCCGCGCGGCCTCCTTGACCCGGGCCATGTCCCGGGGCCGGTCGCCGGCCCCGATGGCGATGTTCGCGGCGGCCGTCATCTGCCAGTTCGGGAAGTCCTGCGTCAGCAGCCCGACGGACCGGAAGACGTCCGCCCGGTCGGCCTCGCGCACCTCCACCCGCTCATCCGCCGGGCCCTCCCACCACACCTGTCCGTCGCTGGGCAGCAGAAGCCCGGCCAGGATCTTGGCCAGCGTGGATTTGCCGGAGCCGTTCGCTCCGACGAGCGCGGTCACCTCGCCGCGCCGTACGGACACGTCCACGCTGCGCAGCGAGGGCACCGTGGCGCCGGGGTAGGTGAACGAGACATCCCGTACCCGGATCGCCCGTACCGGCGAGGGCAGCGGTTTGCCGGTCCGCGGAATGGCGTGCCGGGCCGCCAGCGCCGTGGCCTCCTCGGTGTCGTTGAGCTGCAGCATCTCCTCGTACAGGAGGTTGATCTGCTGCACCAGCGAGGTGAGCCGGCCGGTCGAGGCGCGCATGGCGACCACCGCGGTCCCGCCCACGGCGATGGGGAGGCCACCGCTGGTCAGCAGCCACCACAGCATTCCGTAACAGCCCAGGGCCGCCACACCGGAGAACGCACCGGCGGCCAGATCGGTGTGGGCCTGGGCCCGGGCCAGGCGCCGTTGCTCGGTCTCCATCAGCCCTGACATCTCCCCGTACCCGCGCAGCAGCAGCGAGCCCGCCGAGTGTGCCCGGATCTCTCCCGCGGCGTGCGGCAACGTCAGGTACTGCAGCAGCGTGGCGACTGCCCGGCGGTGGTCGATCCAGTGCCGCCGGGAGATGTGCTCCCGGCGCGCCGAGCGCACCGCTCCCCAGCCCTTGGGCAGGGCGATCACCAAGAGCATCGGCAGCAGCGCCCAGTGCAGCGAGGCCAGTACGACGGCCGAGGCCACTATGCCGATCACGACGTTGGCGACGCTCACGGAAAGGCTGAGCATGCGCCGCGCCGAGTCCGTGCCGAACCTCCCCGCCTCGAGGTGGCGTTGGATTTCCGGCTGCTCGGTCGCCGCCACCTCCACCTGCGTGACCGCCCGGTAGTACCGGGTGGAGACGGCCCGCTCGACCTGGGGCTCCAGCCGACCGGACATCGCCGTCGACCAGGCCTGGAGCAGGGCGGTGCCCACCGAGACCAACGCCAGCATCGCGAGTGCCGGGATGGCCTGCTGCAGCTTGTCGGCGGCCGGGCCGTTCGCGAACAGCTTGCTGAGCACACCGTTGACCGCCACGAGCCCGTACGCGGCCGTCAACCCCAGACCGATCTGGGCCGTCACCACACCGGCCAGCGCCCGCGGGTCCGCATTCCATCCGGCCCGCAGCACCACGCCCACCATCCGCGGCAGCGCGGCGGCCATCTGTGCGAAGCGCAGGCGCGCCACCGCGCCCTCGTGCTCGACGAACGCGTCGTCCCAGCGCAGCCGTCCGCCGAACAACTCCCGTTCCGCTGCCGAGACTCCGCCCTCGGCCTTCCGCGCCGACCGCCGCCCCCTGCGGGCCGAGGCGGAACCAGCGGCGTCGGTGCCCCGCCTCACGCCGACCCCCACGGCTGCGGGCGCGCCGCGTGGGGGGTGGCGGTGTCGTCCGTGCGCCGCCGCTCCACTGCGGCTGCCGGTCGGCCGGAGCAACGCCGCCCGGCAGGGGCAACGACGGGGGCTGGCGCGGAACGTGAAATCACGGTGTTTCCTCCGGATGGGCGCGTCAAGGGCACTGCCGGCGCTCCGGGAACGAAGCCCGGACAGGCGCCATGACGGTACTCGGTGCACAAAAAGTCGGAAGGACAGCGTTTCGCCCGTCGCTCAGGCGCATGGCCTCAGGGACACGCTCACCGCGTGGGGTCCTGGGACGGGGCATCACCGTACTCATGCATCCGCAGGGCGATCCGGGCGGGGCGGCAGCAGCAGAGGAGCGTCATGGCGCGGGAAGCGCCATGACGCGGTGTGCAGAGGCGTTCCGTACCGGAAAGACGGGTGAAGTCAGCGTCCGGTCGCGCCGTCGATCAGTTCCCGGAGGATGTCTGCGTGGCCGGCGTGCCGGCCGGTCTCCTCGATCATGTGGGTGAGTGCCCAGCGGACGCTGGGAGCGGGGCTGTTCGGCCGGGGGCGGGGCAACGGTGCGGCGAGGTCGGTGCATCCGTCGAGCACTTCGTTCGCCTGCGCGACCGCGCTCCGGTAGCGGGCGACGACATCGGCCACGCTGTCCGGGGGAGCGGCGTGGAAGGTCGCCTGCCAGTCGGTGACCCGGTCCCCGAGGAACGTTGATCGTTCGACGTGGGTGAGGTGGTTGAGGAGGCCGAGCAGGTTGGTGCCCGACGGCACTCCGGCAGTTCGGGCCTCCGGGTCGGGGGCGTCCTCGACCTTCGCCGAGACGGAGTGGCGAAGGTAGTCGAGAAAGCCGCGCAGCACCTCCGTCTCGCTGCTTCCGGTCCGGGGCGGCGGGGCGTCGCCGCGTCGTGCGCGGCGGGGGGCGATGGGCATGATGACTCCTCGCGGGAGGCGCACCGCTTCACGCGGCGCGGCGGATGATCAGGATGTGGTCGGTGACCTCGGCGGTGCGCCCTTCCGGTCCGGTCGCGTTCCGGCGGGACGCCGCGGCCCGCTCGACCGGCCATGTCGCCGGGTCCAGGTCGATGTCCTCGGCGACCTGCCGGGGCGTCGGGTACCGGATGTCGGGGTCCTGGTTCCACGACCATGGAGCGGTCGATCCGTGGTCGACGACCAGCAGCCGCCCGCCCGGGCGCAGTGCGTGCGCGGCCTTGCGCAGGACGGTTGCCCTGTCCAGGTCGTCAGGAGTGTGCAGATAGTGGGCGCTGACGAGGTCGAACGCGCCCTGCGGGAAGGACTCGTGCAGATCGTGCCGCTCGGCGGCGAGCCGCTCGTCCAGGCCCTGTGCGAGGGCGAGGTCGGTGAGCCGCTCGACGGCGACGGCCGAGACATCGACGGCGGTGACGTGCCACCCCTGGCGGGCGAGCCACAGCGCATCGCCGCCTTCGCCGCATCCGAGGTCCAGCACGTCGCCGGGCGGCAGATCCGTGACGGTCTCGGTGAGTCGTACGTTCGGCCGCGGATCGGTGGCTGCCGGGCGGGCCGCGTAGACGCCGTCCCAGAACGTGACCGGGTTGGTGGTGCTCATCAGTGGGCTCCTTCTGCCGGGGAACGTGTGGGAGTCTCGCCCGGCAAGTGGCGTTCTGGCACGGCTTCTTGCCGTTCTGGCAAGATGATCCGATGGACGGCGGATCGGAAGACGTTCTCGACTTGGTGGGGCCCCGACTGCGGGCACTGCGCCATGAACGCGGTTTCACCCTCGCCGACCTCGCGGTGGAGACCGGCGTCTCGCAGAGCACTCTGTCCCGGCTGGAGAGCGGGCGGCGCCGGGCGACGCTGGAGTTGCTGCTGCCGCTGGCCCGTACGTACAACGTGCCGTTGGACGACCTGGTCGGTGCCCCGCGCACCGGCGACCCCCGGGTCCATCTGAAGCCGCTCCGGCGGTTCGGGATGGTCTTCGTTCCGCTGTCCCGGCGGCCGGGTGGTACACAGGCGTTCAAAATGATCATCCCTGCGCGGCCGGAACCGCTGGTACCCGATCCGCAGACCCACGAAGGCTTCGAGTGGCTGTATGTGCTCAACGGTCGGCTGCGGCTGCTGCTCGGCGAACGCGACCTGACGCTGTCGCCCGGGGAGGCAGCCGAATTCGACACGTCCCTGCCGCACTGGCTGGGCAGCGCCGACGGCGGCGCGGTCGAGCTTCTCATCCTGTTCGGCCCGCAAGGCACACGCGCGCATCTGCGCACCCCGCCGGGCCGCTCGCCGCGCGGCGGAAGACACGATGAAGCCGCCGGCCGCGATTGAGGAAGCTGCCATGCACTGCGGAACGACTGTCGGAGTACACGGGATCCTCGATCGGCATCCCTGGCTCGCAAGCGGCGATCAGGGCGAGCTTCGCGCGTCCGTACTGGATCTCGCACTGGTACGAGCAGACGCCTACGGCTGGCACGCCCCCTACGGCTGGCAGACCCGGGCGGGGAAGAAGCTCTTCCACGTCCCGGACCGCTGGCTCGACTGCGACAAGGGCGGCGACTGGTCCGGCCGCAACCAGATCGGCGAACTCGCCTGGATGCGGGCCGACGTTCCCGAGGACGCCCGTCAGCCGCGCCTTCCGGTCCTCCCCATGACCAGGACGCTCGTCGAGGCGCTCGACCGGGTGGGCACCGTGACGTTCACCGCCCTGCGGGCCTGCCTGCCTCTGCAGATCACCGCGGGGGACGCGACGGACGACTTGGACGACATGCGCGAGTGGTTCTCCCTGGCCTCGCCCTCGGTCGCCGTCGACATCCAGGTGACCGTCTCCGCGGCTGCTTCCAGGGCCTGGGAGTCGCCCGATGAGGCCGCTCGCGTGCGGGACGCCGCCGTCCAGGAGCGTCTGGGCGCGGCAGCCGAGGCGGAGATCGCGTCCTCGGCGGACATCTCCCGGATGCCCGGCCGGGCGCGGACGCGGTCGCCGCTGGAGGGCGCACGGAGGACGGCGCATTTCGTGTGCCACGCGCGGGAGTGGACACCGGACGTCGCGGTGTGGCTGGTCGACGTCACGGGGGACGCCCTGCGTGCGACGGGGCACTCGGCGCCCGTCGTGGTGACGGTTTCCTCGGCCGCCCCCACGCCGGGGGTCAGCCGAACAGGAGGATCAGGAGGGTGACGAGGGAGAGTACGGCGAGACCGCCGGTGGTCAGGCCGATGACGCACTGGACGCGGTTGAGCCGCTGGTACAGGCCCATGATGCCGAAGGTGACGGCGAGACTGCCGGTCAGCAGCGGAATGCCGATTCCGACATGGTTGCCGAGCGCGAGAGTGACCAGGGCGATGATGCCGAGAACGAGTGAGGCGCGCCCGTAGAGGGAGGCCGGGCTGTCCGAGGCTTCGGTGGTCGCGCGAACCGGGCGAGGGCCGCCGTGTGCGGTGTTCGGCACGTGTGCTCCCCTCCAGGGGGTGTGGTCGGTGTCCCATACCCGCCCCGGCGGCGCGGTACTCGTTCGGGTCGGTGCCGTCCTCCCGGGGCGCCGGAGGCCGCCGCCCCCGCACGGTGCCGTCCGCCCGGGAGACGGTGACGTCCGTCCGGCTGCGGGGCGCGAGGGTGGCGTGCCTCACCTCGTACCGGTGCCGGAATTTCGCCGTGGCGTCCGAGGCTGAATGCCCCATGGTGAACATCAGTCACGAAACGGATCAGGAAGTACGCGGGCGGCTGCGGCGAGTGCTGGCAGAGGCGACGTTCAAGGAGTTGCCGGGGCGCTGGGCGTATCACGAGCACCCGGCAGGAGAGCCGCCGCAGCCGTCCACCGACGCGCTGGCTCTGGTGCGCGACGAGGAGGGATGGTCGGTCCTCGAACCGGCGCGAGGCGACGAAGCGGAGGTCTTCGGCGTCTTCGCCTTCCACTTCCCCGCCGCCGCCGACAACAGCGGCTTCGTCGGCTGGCTGGCCGGCGAGCTCAAGAGCCGGCTCGGCACAGGCGTGGCCGTGCTCTGCGGCTACAACTCCGCGCAGGGCGGTATCTACGACTACTGGCTCGTCCCGGCGCAACTGACCGACGAGGCCGTGGCGCAGGTACGGAGGCTGGCCGCGGGGACCGGAGAAGACGACCGGTAGGAGAGGTCCTGGCCCGGGCCATCGGGGGTCCGCCCTGCCCCCGTGGTTCACCGGACCTCAGTTCACTTCACCTCATCCCATCGCATCCCGCGCCGGCGCTCTTGCCAAAGCGGAACCCCGTTCCGTATTGTTTCGGAACGGGGTTCCGCTTACTCGTGATGCCGAGCCACCCCACCCGCCCGGCTTCACCCGCAACGAGGAGACACAGCCATGCAGTACCGCACCTTGGGTCGTACCGGTGTGCAGGTCAGCACTCTCGCGCTCGGCGCCATGAACTTCGGCAGCATCGGGCGCACCACCCAGGACGAGGCCACCGCCATCGTCGACGCGGCCCTTGAGGCGGGCGTCAACCTCATCGACACCGCCGACATGTACAGCGACGGCGAGTCGGAGGAGATGGTCGGCAAGGCCATCGCCGGTCGCCGTGAGGACATCGTGCTGGCCACGAAGGCGAACATGCCGATGGGCGACGAGCGCAACCACCGGGGGAGTTCGCGCCGCTGGCTGGTCACCGCGCTGGACAACAGCCTGCGCCGCCTCGGCGTCGATCACGTCGATCTCTACCAGATCCACCGGTGGGACCCGAGCACCAGCGACGAGGAGACGCTGTCAGCACTGACCGATCTGCAACGCGCGGGAAAGATCCGCTACTTCGGCTCCTCCACCTTCCCCGCGTACCGCATCGTGCAGGCGCAGTGGGCCGCCCGTGAGCATCATCTGAGCCGCTACGTCACCGAACAGCCCAGCTACTCGATCCTGCAGCGCGGGATCGAGACCCACGTCCTGCCGGTGACCGAGCAGTACGGGCTCGGTGTGCTGGTGTGGAGCCCGCTGGCCTCGGGCTGGCTGTCGGGTGCGATACGCGAGGGCCGGGAAATCACCACCAGCCGCTCGGCGTTCATGCCGGAACGCTTCGACACCTCCCTCCCTGCCAACCGGGCCAGGCTCGAGGCCGTCGAGCAGCTGGCCGAGGTGGCCGACGAGGCGGGACTGACGATGATTCAGCTCGCGCTGGGCTTCGCGACCGCGCACCCCGCCGTGACCAGCGCACTGATCGGCCCCCGTACGCTGGACCATTTGCACTCGCAGCTCGCCGCCGCCGACACCGTGCTCTCCGCCGACGTGCTCGATGCGATCGACGCCATCGTCGCACCCGGTGCCGATCTCGCCGCACACGAGAAGTTCGACGCTCCTCCCGCGCTGCTCGACCCGTCACTGCGCCGCCGCTGACCCGCCGAGCGCAGCCGCTCACGTCCGCCGAAGGGCAAGCCTGTCGCGGGCCGGTGCAGAGGCCTTGCCGCGCGCTCAGAGGGCACTCTAGGCTCTTTCACATCACACGCACCAGAACCTCAAGTGCCGTGATACAGCACGGATTTCATAGCACTTTCCCTAGTCACGGGAGACACCATGGAATTCCTGTCCCAGTTCGCTCCCCGGGAGGCCGGGGTGCTGAAGCAGGAGCCCGAGGTGGCGTTCCACGAGAACGACCTCGCCTCGGGAGCCACCGACCGCTGCCCGATCACCTACTGCGACTACACCTGCATGGGCACCGGCAACACCGGCTGACCCAGCGCGTCACCACCGGTGCGCCGGCCGCCGTCCGCGGCGGTCGGCGCACCTCACGACGGCCCGAGGAGGCCCCCGCCCCCCGGACGCCACGGCGTTCGCGGGCGGGCTTCCCCTCGGGCCGCCGGTGCGCGACGACCCACGAGCAGCGAGGAGCAGCAGCGTGGCCGACTGGAACGCGGAGGACGCACTCCGCCGGCTGATCGAGGACCACCGGACGTCGCACTCGCTGGTCACCGGGGCCACCTGGACGCGGGTGCGGTGCGAGCCCGCAACCGAACTTCCCGACCACGGCTGGAAGCTGCACATCTCTTCCCGGGTCGACGGGCTGCCGCGGCTGGCCGAGGCGCTTTTCCCGCGTCTGCTCGCCGAGGGCTGTCCGTTCAAGGTGGCCCGCTCCGGCCGTGTGCTGCGTCGGCTCAACGGCGCCGAAGCCGGGCCCGGCGCCGTGGGGAAGGCCGTCACCGTCTACCCGCCTGTCGAGCGCGTCCGCGAACTCGGCCTGGAGCTGGCCGCATTGCTGCGCGGGCACCCCGGCCCCCGGGTGCTCAGCGACCGTCGGGTGGCCGACGACGCCCCCGTGTACTACCGCTACGGCCCCTTCCGCGCCCAGTGGCGCAGCGGCCCCTACGGCACCCTGGTGGTGGTCATCGACGGGCCGGACGGCGAGGAGTTCGAGGCCGCCGCCTCCCTCGGCTACCGCCAACCCTCCTGGGTGAGCGACCCGTTCCGGGAGGGCGAGCCCCCCACCGCCGGAGGCGCCACCGCCCGGGACGCCACCGCGTCGCGGCCCGGCGCCGAGGTATTGCTGGGCGGCCGCTACCGCGCCGTCGAGGGCGTGTACGAGTCGGCCCGCGGCAATGTCTACCGCGCCGTGGACACCGCACACTCCACCGACGACCCGGCGCAGGCGGGCACCGTCATCGTCAAGACCGCCCGTGCTCATGTCAGCGAGGACCGCGACGGCAACGACGTGCGGGTCCGGTTGCGCAACGAACGCCGCATCCTGACGGCGTGTGCCGGAACGCCGGGCATCCCCCGCTTCCTCGACCACTTCGCCCACGCCGCCGACGAATACCTCGTCACCAGCGACGTCGGCGACCGCAACCTGCTGGAGCAGACAGGGCGCGACGGCGCGCTGCTGCCGGCCGGTGCGGCGGCCACCCCGGGTGACGACGAGACCTTCACCCGCCTCGCACGCGAACTCGCCACCAC
>NZ_JAGPXJ010000004.1:0-146384 GCF_018070605.1 Streptomyces sp. B15 | reverse complement strand
TTCGGCTGCTCGATGACCTGCTGCAGAGGCAGCAGAATTAGAAACCTTCTGGTCAGAGCGCTACATGTTGCGCGTGTGCAAGGTGGGTATCTGACTGTAACCCATCTCTCTAAACAAGATTGTCGGTGAAGAAGCTCCAGTAGTGCGTGTAGAGCGCGATGGCGGTGATGTCGGCGATGCCGGTCGTCGACCAGTTGAGGAAGTACATCCAGCCGGCGACGTAGGCGCCCTTCTCACCGAGGAACTCGCGTGAGTAGGAGACGAAGGAACCGGACGAGGGCCGGTGCAGCACCAGTTCGCCGAGTGCCTTGACGACGAAGAACGCGAACAGACCGCAGACGGCGTAGGCGAGGGCGAGCGCGGGCCCCGCGGAGGCGAGGCGCCCGCCGGCGCCCAGGAAGAGCCCGGTACCGATCGCCCCGCCGATGGCGATCATGTTGATGTGACGTGCTTTGAGGTCCTTGCTGTAGCCGGTGTCACCGGCGTCCGCGACCGCCCCGTTCGGGGGCGGCGGTGCGACCTGGCCGCCCCCGCCGGGTTGCGACGGTGTGGCGTCCTGGACGACGTCGTTGCTCACAGTTGGTCCAACTCACTCAGGGATGGGCTTTGCCGGGCCGACGGCCGCCGTGATCACGGCTGCGGACCGAAGCGTCACCTAACCCCCGAGGACCCGGTCATGCGGTGAGGCACACCACACCAGGAGCCTTCTCACACATGATCTTCGTACAACCCGTCGATGATCTGCCGGTAACGGGACCGGACGACCCGCCGCCGCAGCTTGAGCGAGGGGGTCAGCTCACCGGTCAGCGGCGTCCACTCGTCCTCCAGCAGGCGGTAGCGCTTGATCTGTTCGGTGCGGTTGAGGCGGGCGTTGGCGGCGGCCACGGCACGGTCGACCTCGGCGCGTACGGCGGGGTGCGCCGCCAGTCCGCCGGGCGAGCCGGGCGGTAGGTCGATCCCGTTGCGTGCCGCCCAGGCCCCGGCCGTCTCACTGTCCAGGACGAGCAGGGCGACCAGGTAGGAGCGGCCGTCCCCGTGCACCAGGGCCTGGCCGACGAGCGGGTGCTCCTTGAGGGCGTTCTCGACCAGCGCCGGGGAGACGTTCTTGCCCGTGGAGGTGACGATCATCTCCTTCTTGCGGTCGGTCAGCCACAGGAAGCCGTCCTCGTCGATACGGCCGATGTCGCCGGTGGCGAACCAGCCGTCCGCGTCGGTGCCGGGCTCGACCGAGCCGTCGGGGCGCAGATACCCGGCGAACAGGGTGGTGCCGCGCACCAGGATCTCGCCGTCCTCGGCGGTACGGATCCCGGTGCCCTCCAGCGGGCGTCCGACGGAGCCGAGGCGGAAGGCGGCGGGGCCGTTGAGGGTGAGTGCTCCGGTGGTCTCCGTCAGCCCCCAGGCGTCCATGATCACGATGCCGAGGCCCGCCCAGAAGTCGAGTACGTCCGGCGGCATCGGGGCCGAGGCGCTGGCCGTCCAGACCAGCCGGTCGAAGCCCACGGGCGCGAGCAAGGGCCGCAGAACCTCGCTGTGGGCCTCCTCGTACGCCGCGGCCAGTCGCGGGTCGGGCTCGGTGCCGCGCTCCCGGCAGCGCACCAGGGCGCGGGCCACCTTCGACGCCTCGGCCACGGCGGTCCTGCGCGCAGCGGGCAGCGACTCCAGCATGGTGCGCACGGCGGCGGCCAGCTTCTCCCACACTCGGGGCACCCCGAAGAACTCGGCGGGGCGCAGTTCTCGCACGAGCGCGGCGACCTCGGCGGGGTCGGGGCACAGGTGGACGTGCGAGGCGCGCAGGACCGGCAGGTAGATGCCCAGCATCCGCTCGGCGATGTGAGCGAGGGGCAGGTAGCAGATGTGGTCGGCGTGGTCGGGCAGTTCGGCGATCCCGTCGAGCGCGATGCCGTTGAGGACGACGTTGCGGTGGCTGATGACCACGCCTTTGGGGTCGCCGGTGGTGCCGGAGGTGTAGACGACGGTCACCGGGTCCTCGGCGCGCAACCGGCGCCAGGTGCCCTCGAAGTCGGCGGGCGTGTACGGGCGCGGCAGGGACCGCCACCCGGTGTGCGGTCCCACGGCGTCGTCGTCGGCCACCACGAGCTGCCGGATCCGGCCGGGGACCTCCCCGGCGGGGGCCAGCAGCGGCTCCCAGCGAGCTCGTTCGTCCGCTCCCCCGACGACGGCGAGACGGGCCCTGGAGTGCCGGACGACATGGGCGATCTGCTCGGGCGCGGCAGTGCCGTAGACGGAGACGGGGACGGCGCCGAGATGGACGAGGGCCAGGTCGGTCAGCCAGTGCTCGGGGCGGTTGTCCATCATCAGCAGCACATGTTCGCCCCGGGCGACGCCCAGCGCCGCGAGCCCGGCGGCCAGTTCGGCGATCCGGTGGCGGGCCTGGGCCCAGGTGAGGGTGGTGCGCCCGGTGCCGGGGCTGGTGCCGGTGCTGGAGTACCAGGAGAGCGCCGGGCGGTCGCCGTGGTCCTGGGCGTTGCGCAGCAGCAGGTCCGGAACGGTCAGCTCGGAGGCGTCCTTGGGCAGTCGCAGGATCGTGGTCATGGCGCCTCCGCACGAGAAGGTGGGCCGGAGAGGTGATGCCGTGCTGCCGCCGCCGAGGGGTCGGGCGGCTCCGAAAGTTTCACAGGAGTGGTGAGACAGCAATACTGTTGAACATGATCGGTACGGACGGCACCCCCGTGGTGCCGCGGTGAGAGGGGCGCGGCAGATGGAGCGACAGGACGGCGTGGGCGAGCCCACCGACCAGCTCACCGTCGACCAGCTCGCGGCCCGCGCGGGCGTGACCGTGCGTACGGTCCGTTTCTACAGCACCCGCGGCCTGCTGCCGCCACCCACGATCGGCCCCCGCCGTGTCGGCCGGTACGGTCCCGAGCATCTCTCCCGGCTGGCGCTCATCGAGGAACTGCAGAACCAGGGCATGACGCTGGCCGCCATCGAACGCTATCTGCAGCGGCTCCCCGACGACATCAGCGCCCACGACCTGGCCATCCACCGCGCGGTCGTCGCCTCCTGGATGCCGGACACCGTGGACGAGACGACGCGCGCCCAGCTCGAGGGCCGCGTCGGGCGGGAGCTGACCGACGACGACATCGAACGGCTGGCGGCGATGAGCGTCCTGGCCCGCACGAAGGACCCGGACGTCTTCCGCGTGGACCCGGCGCTGGTGCAGCTCGGGGTGCGGCTGCTGGACGTCCCCATCTCGCAGGAGGCGATCCTCGCGGCGCGCGAGGTGATGATGGAGCACACCCGCTCGGCGGCCCGTGAGCTGAGCCGGCTGTTCAAGCGCGAGGTGTGGGACCCGTACCGGGAAGTGGAGTCGGACCCGGAGCGGCTGGAGCGGATGAAGTCGCTCTCCGCCCATATGCAACCGATGGTGGTGCAGGCCCTGGTGACGACGTTCCAGCGCTCCATGAAGGAGGAGCTGCGGGCCGTCTTCCCGCTGGAGCGCGCGCCGCGGACGGGATCGCCGGAATGACCCCGCGGGGAGGGACCCCGCGCCCCTCCCCCAGCCTCCGGCCGGGAGGTACCCCCAGGGGCGCGGGGAACCGCGCGAGCGGCCACCAAGCGTCGGCAGCCCACGAACGCCGGCCAGAGGTACTCCGACCCCCGGTTCAGAAGCCGTGGACCCTTCAGTCGCTGAAGGTCTCACCCCTGGCGGCCTTCTCCGCCAGCAGCGAAGGCACCGCGAACCGCTCCCCGTAGCGCTCCTCCAACTGGCGGGCGCGGGCCACGAACCCTGACAGCCCGCCCTCGTAGCCGTTGATGTACTGGATCACGCCACCCGTCCAGGCGGGAAAGCCGATGCCCATGATGGAGCCGATGTTGGCATCGGCGACGGTGGTGAGCACGCCTTCCTCGAACAGCCGGACGGTGTCCAGCGCCTCGGAGAAGAGCATCCGCTCCTTCATGTCCTCGAACGGGACGTCACCGCCCGCGCCCTCCCCGGTGAAGTGCTCGCGCAGGCCCGGCCACAGCCCGAGGCGCTTGCCGTCCTCGTCGTAGTCGTAGAAGCCCGCACCGCCGCCGCGCCCGGTGCGGCCGAACTCGTCCACCATCCGGTCCAGTACGGCGTCGGCCGGGTGCGCGGGCAGTTCCTTGCCCTCCGCGCGCAGGGCCTGCCGTGTCTCGTCGCGGATCTCGCGCGGCAGGGTGAGGGTGAGCTCGTCCATCAGGGAGAGGACCTTCGCGGGGTAGCCGGCCTGCGCCGCGGCCTGCTCCACGGTGGCAGGGTCGACGCCTTCGGCCAGCAGGGCGACGCCCTCGTTGATGAAGTGGCCGATGACACGCGAGGTGAAGAAGCCGCGCGAGTCGTTGACGACGATGGGCGTCTTGCGGATCTGGCGTACGAGATCGAACGCGCGGGCCAGCGCCTCGTCCCCGGTCCGCCGGCCCTTGATGATCTCGACCAGCGGCATCTTGTCGACGGGTGAGAAGAAGTGCAGCCCGATGAAGTCGTCCTGCCGCTCGACGCCTTCGGCGAGCGCGGTGATCGGCAACGTGGAGGTGTTCGAGCACAGCAGTGCGTCCGGGGCGACCAGATGCTGGATCTCCTGGAAGACCTTGTGCTTGAGCGCGGGGTCCTCGAACACCGCCTCGATCACGGCGTCGCAGCCCGCCACCGCCTGCGGGTCGGCGGTGGGGACGATCCGGGCCAGCAGCGCTTCCCGCTCGGCCTCGGTCGACCTGCCCCGGGAGAGCGCCTTGTCCAGCAACCCGGCCGAGTACGCCTTGCCCTTCTCGGCCGCCTCCTGAGAGACGTCCTTGAGCACGACCTCGATACCCGCCTTGGCGCAGGAGTAGGCGATACCGGCACCCATCATGCCCGCGCCCAGCACCGCCACCTTGGTGACCTTGCGCTCGGCGATGCCCTCCGGCCTGCTGCGGCCCGCGTTGACGGCCTGCAGGTCGAAGAAGAAGGCCTGGATCATATTGGTGGAGATCTGCCCGCAGGCCAGCTCGACGAAGTAGCGGGCCTCGATCACCTGCGCGGTCTCGAAGTCCACCTGGGCACCCTCGACGGCGGCGGCCAGGATGTTGCGCTGCGCCGGATAGGGGGCGCCGGCCGTCTGCTTCTTGAGGTTGGCGGGGAAGGCGGGCAGGTTCTCCGCGAACTTGGGGTGGGCGGGCGTGCCCCCGGGGATCTTGTACCCCTTGACGTCCCAGGGCTGCTGGGAGGTGGGATTGGCCTCGATGAAGGCACGGGCCGCCGCCAGCATCTCCTCGGGCGTCCGTACGACCTCGTGCACCAGGCCGATCTCCTTGGCCTTTCCCGGGCGGTACTGCTGCCCCTGGAGCAGCACGTTGAGCAGCGCGTCGGTGATGCCGAGCAGCCGCACCGTGCGGGTGACGCCGCCACCGGCCGGGAGCAGGCCCAGTGTGGCCTCCGGGCAGCCGATCTTGGAGCCCTGGGCGTCGAGCGCCACCCGGTGATGGCAGGCGAGTGCGATCTCCAGCCCGCCGCCCAGCGCTGCACCGTTGATCGCCGCCACGACCGGCACCCCGAGGGTCTCGATCCGGCGCAGATCGCGCTTGATCCGCATTCCGTTGTCGAAGACCTCCTGGGCGTTCTCCGGCCGCGCCCGGATGAGCAGTCGCAGGTCTCCGCCCGCGAAGAAGGTCTTCTTGGCGGAGGTCATGACGACCCCTCGCACGCTCTCCCGCTCGGCCTCCAGCCGGTCGGCGACGGCGGTGAGGGAGGTCTGGAAGGCGGCGTTCATGGTGTTCGCGGACTGGTCCGGATCGTCGAAGGTCAGCGTGACGATCCCGTCGCTGTCCTGGTCCCAGCGGATGGTCGAGGAGGCGGTGGGTTCAGACATGGGTGATCTCCAGGGTGAAAGCCGGTTCGGGCGGGGCAGGGAGGCGGTCGCGGCGGGCGCGGGCGGCTACAGCCGCTCCACGACGGTGGCGACGCCCATGCCGCCCCCCACGCACAGCGTGACCAGCCCGTAGCGCTGGTCCGTCCGCTCCAACTCGTCGACGCACGTACCGAGCAGCATCGCGCCGGTGGCCCCCAGCGGATGCCCCATGGCGATGGCGCCGCCGTTGACGTTCACCTTCTCCAGGGGCAGCCCCATGTCCTTGGCGAACCTCAGCACCACGGCCGCGAAGGCCTCGTTCATCTCCGCGACGGCGATGTCCTCCACCGTCAGCCCGGCCTTGGCGAGGGCCTTGCGGCAGGCCGGGGCCGGGCCCGTCAGCATGATGGTCGGATCGGCGCCCGAGACGGCTGCGGAGACGATCCGCGCCCGGGGGCGCAGCCCGTACCGTTTGCCGACCTCCTCGCTGCCGATGGCCACGAGCGCCGAACCGTCCACGATGCCCGAGGAGTTGCCCGCGTGGTGGACGTGGTCGATCTTCTCCACCCAGTGGTACTTCTGCAGCGCGACGGCGTCGAAGCCGCCCATCTCCCCGATGGTGGCGAACGACGGCTTGAGGCCCGCGAGGGTCTCGGCGGTGGTGCCGGGGCGGATGTGCTCGTCGTGGTCGAGCACGGTGAGCCCGTTGCGGTCCCGCACGGGCACCACGGAGCGCTCGAACCGGCCCTCCTTCCACGCCTGCGCGGCCAGCTCCTGCGAGCGCGCCGCGTACTCGTCCACGTCGCGGCGGCTGAAGCCCTCCAGTGTGGCGATGAGGTCGGCGCCGATGCCCTGGGGGACGAAGCCGGTCTCGAAGCTGGTCATCGGGTCGTTGAACCAGGCGCCGCCGTCCGAGCCCATCTTCACCCGCGACATGGACTCCACGCCGCCCGCCAGCACAAGGTCCTCCCAGCCGGAGCGGACCTTGGCCGCGGCCAGGTTGACGGCTTCCAGACCGGAGGCGCAGAAGCGGTTCTCCTGGACTCCGGCGACGGTGTCGGGCAGTCCGGCCGCGATGGCGGCGATCTTGGCGATGTCCGAGCCCTGGTCCCCGACGGGGCTGACGACGCCGAGCACGATGTCGTCGATGGCCTGCGGCTCCAGGTCGGGCAGCCGGCGGCGCAGCTCGTCGATGAGGCCGACGACCAGATCGACGGGCTTGGTGCCGTGCAGGGCGCCGTTGGCCTTGCCGCGCCCGCGCGGGGTGCGGATGGCCTCGTACAGATACGCTTCTGAGCTCACGAGGGTGCCTTTCGTACGGGTGCGGAGGGGAACCGGGGGAGAGGGCGGCGCGGCGTCTCAGTTCGGCAGCGACGACTCAGTTCAGCAGCGACCTTCCGATGATCTCCTTCATGATCTCGGTGGTACCGCCGTAGATGGTCTGGATGCGGCCGTCGGTGAACGCCTTGGCGACCCGGTACTCGTTCATGTACCCGTAGCCGCCGTGCAGCTGCAGGCAGCGGTCGGCGGCGCGCTTTTGCAGCTCGGTCGCCCACCACTTGGCCATGGAGGCGTGCACCGCGTCCAGCTCGCCCTTGGCGTGGTCCTCGATGCAGCGGTCCAGGAAGGAGCGGGTGACGGCGCACTCGGTGGCCAGTTCGGCGATCTCGAAGCGGATGTGCTGGAGCTTGGCCAGCGGCCGGCCGAACGCGGTGCGCTCCTTGACGTACGCGGTGGTGAGCTCCAGCAGCTGCTCGGCGGCGGCGATCCCGGAGACGGCGATGGCCATCCGCTCCTGCGCGAGGTTGGTCATCAGATGCACGAAGGCGCCGTCGAGCTCACCGAGCAGATTCTCCTTGGGGAGGCGTACGTCGGTGAAGAACAGCTCGGCGGTGTCCTGCGCCTTCTGGCCGATCTTCTCGAGGTTGCGCCCGCGTTCGAAGCCGTCCATGCCCCGCTCGACCACCAGCAGGCTCATCCCGTGCGCACCGCCCTCGGGCCTGGTCCTGGCCACGACGACGACCAGGTCGGCCAGGATGCCGTTGGAGATGAACGTCTTCGAACCGTTCAGCACCCAGTGGTCGCCGTGGTCCTCGGCCGTGGTGCGGATCGCCTGCAGGTCGGAGCCGGCGCCGGGCTCGGTCATGGCGATGGCCGTGATGGTCTCGCCCGAACAGAAGCCCGGCAGCCAGCGCTGCTTCTGCTCTTCGGTCGCCAGCGAGGTGAGGTACGGGCCGACGATGTCGTTGTGCAGGCCGATCGCCAGGCCGGGAGCGCCGGCCCGGGTGAACTCCTCGGCGAGTACGGCGGCGTAGCGGAAGTCCGGCTCTCCCCCGCCGCCGTACTCCTCGGGCACGGCGAGCCCGAGGAGTCCCTGCCGCCCGGCCGCCCGCCACACCTCGCGGGAGACGACGCCGTCGTGCTCCCACTGCGCGTAGTACGGCTCCACCTCCTTGGCCAGGAAGGTGCGCACGGTCTGCCGGAACGCCTCATGGTCGTCGGTGAAGATCTGCCGCTTCAGCTGATGATTCCTCTGCTGGTTCGTCTGCTGCTTCATGACGTGGGGTGGTCTCCTTCGCGCGGGCGGGAGGCTGCTGGGCGTGGCCGGTCCGCCTCGGCCGGCCCCGCGGTCGCGGTCAGTGCCGGGGCGTCCCAGTCGCGGGCGACCTCGGCGGTGTGCGCGCCGGGCCGGGCCGGGCCGGAGACGACCCGGGTGGGTGTCACGGAGAACCGGGGAGCGGGCGCCGGCTGCGTGATGCCGCCGTGCTCCACATAGGTGCCGCGTGCCGCCAGCTGCGGATGGGAGGGCGCCTCGGTCAGCGAGAGCACCGGGGCCACGCAGGCGTCGGTGTCCTGGAAGACCGCTGTCCACTCCGCGCGCGTACGGGAGGCGAACCGGGCGGCGATCAGCTCCCGCAGCGCCTCCCACCCGGCGAGGTCGTCGCGCGGCGGCGCCTGGTCGGCGACGCCGAGCAGCCTGACGAACTCCGCGTAGAACGCGGGCTCCAGGGCGCCGACGGCCATGAAGCCGCCGTCGGAGGTGGCGTAGGTGCCGTAGAAGGGGCAGCCGCCGTCCAGCAGATTGGCGGCGCGCCGGTCCTGCCAGCGGCCCGCGGCGAGCAGACCGTGGATCATCGCCGTCAGATGGCTCGTACCGTCCACGATCGCCGCGTCGACGACCTGTCCGGCGCCCTGCGGACCGCGCGCGTGCTGCAGCGCCGCCAGCACGCCGATGACCAGGTAGAGGGAGCCTCCCGCGTAGTCGCCCAGCAGATTGGCGGGCGCGACGGGTGGGCCCTCGGCCGGTCCCGTCATCCCGAGGGCTCCGGTGACGGCGATGTAGCCGATGTCGTGCCCGGCCCGCTGCGCCAGCGGCCCGTCCTGGCCCCAGCCGGTCATCCGGCCGTAGACCAGGCGCGGGTTGCGGGCGAGGCAGACCTCGGGGCCGACTCCGAGGCGCTCGGCGACTTCGGGCCGGAATCCCTCGATGAGCACATCGGCGCGCTCGACGAGCGAGAGGGCCGCGGCGACTCCCGCCCGCTGTTTGAGGTCGAGGACCACGGAGCGCTTGTTGCGGTTGGTGACGTCGTACTCGGCCGGGACGGCGAGCGACCCGCCGCCGGGCCGGTCGACCCGGACGACATCGGCTCCGAGGTCCGCGAGCGTCATGGCGGCGAACGGCCCCGGACCTATCCCGGCGAGCTCCACGACACGCACCCCGGCCAGCGGGCCCCCGGCGGGGGCTCCGGCGTGTTCTTCCGCTGCTGCCATCGGGCCCCCAGCACTGTGACACAATTGATGTAACACCGGGGATGCTATGGACAGTGCCGCCGATCCACAAGCCCCCACGAGGGCTCCACGGGGGCTCCACGGCGTGGCCGCCACGGCTCCCCGGCGTGGCCCGAACCCCTCTCCGCGCCCCTCGAACGCCACGACCGAAAGCCGCCAGCACCCGGGCCACGGCCGACCGAGTCTGGGTGCATGAGCACGGACTACGAGATACGAGCGATTCCGGCGCGGACGCTGGAGGAACTGCGCACCCGCGACGACGCGGGCGCGCCACCGCGCCGGGTGCTGGACGAGGAGGGCGGCAACCCGCTGCGCTGCTGCCTGGAGCGGAGCAGGCCGGGCGAGACCCTCGCCCTGGTCTCGTACGCGCCGTTGCGGCGCTGGGCACGGGAGACCGGCACGGACCCGGGCGCGTACGACGAGGTGGGTCCGGTCTTCATCCACCCGCACGACTGCGGCGGCTGGGCGGGCGCCGCGGACGGCGGCTACCCGGAAGCGATGCGCGGCGAACGGCGCACCCTGCGCGCCTACTCCACCGACGGCCGCATCCTCGGCGGACTGCTGCTGGACGGGACGCGGGAGAACACGCCGACCGTCGAGGAAGGACTGGCCCAGCTGTACGCCGACCCGCTGGTGGCCGCGGTGCATGTCCGCGCGGTCGAGTTCGGCTGCTTCCACGCGGAGACGCGGAGGGTCGTGGCGGGATGAGCGCCTGCTGGTCGCGGTGAGCGCCCGCTGATCGCCCGGCGGGCGCGCCCGTCACCCGGGAGTGGGATGGACAGCCGTCGGCAGGCTGCGTAAAGTTGCGCGAAAGACAGAGATTTCACGCAGCTTTGCGCACCGGGCCGAGGGGCTCCGGTCGGAGGGGGTCCCACTCATGGGCGAGACGGCATACATGGAGCAGGAGTTGCGCAGCCAGCCGGAGACCTGGCGGGCCGCGGCGAAGATCGGCTCCGGTGACACCCCCCTCCCGGCGGCGGGCGCCCGGGTGGCCGTGGTCGGCTGCGGTACCTCCTGGTTCATGGCCCAGTCCTACGCGGCGCTGCGCGAGGGGGCCGGTCTGGGAGTGACGGACGCGTTCGCCGCGTCGGAAGCCTTCCTCGGCTCGGCCCGGGGATACGACGCGGTGGTCGCGATCACCCGCTCCGGCACCACCACGGAGGTGCTGCGCGTACTGGAGGCGGTTCGGGGCCGGATCCCCACCGTCACGGTGCTGGGCGACGCGGACACCCCGGCCACCTCGCTGTCGGACGAGACGGTCGCACTGCCCTTCGCCGACGAGAAGTCCGTGGTGCAGACCCGCTTCGCCACCTCCGCCCTCGCGCTGCTGCGCGCACACCTCGGCGAGGACCTGGCAGGCCCGGTGAGTGACGCGCAGGAGGCGCTGTCCTGCCCGCTGGAGCAGGAGTGGCTGGACGCAGAGCAGTTCTCCTTCCTCGGCACCGGCTGGACCTTCGGCCTGGCCAACGAGGCGGCGTTGAAGATGCGGGAGGCGTCCCAGAGCTGGACGGAGTCCTACCCGGCCATGGAGTACCGGCACGGGCCGATAGCCATCGCCGCCCCGGGGCGGGTCACCTGGCTCCTCGGCCAGGCACCGGAAGGGCTGGAGGCCGAAGTGACCGCGACCGGCGCCCGGTTCGTGTGCCATGCCAGGGACCCGCTCGCCGATCTGGTGCTGATCCACCGGGTCGCGCTGGAGCGGGCACGCGTCCGGGGCCTCGACCCGGACAACCCCCGCAGTCTCACCCGCTCGGTGATGCTGGACGGCTGACCGCGAGCGATGCGGGCGGCCCACCACGAGCCGCAGCCGCCCCCGTCCTGCCCTGCCGCCGTACCGGTCCGCCGCCGTACCGGTCGCCGCCCCGCCCTCCCGCCGCTCGACCAAGGAGCCCCGCGATGCCCCTCGTTCCCACCGCCTCGATCCTCGCCGACGCCCGTGCGGCGGGCACCGGCGCTGCGGCTTTCAACGTCATCCATCTGGAGACCGCCGAGGCACTGGTCGCGGCCGCCGACCAGACCGGCCGTCCGCTCATCCTGCAGATCAGCGAGAACTGCGTGCGCTACCACGGCAGTCTGCTGCCGATCACCCGCGCCACCCTCGCGCTGGCGGAGGCCGCCGGGACCGATGTCTCGGTGCACCTGGACCACATCACCGACCCCGATCTGATCCGGCAGGGCGTCGCGGCGGGGGTCGGTTCGGTGATGATCGACGCCTCCACGCTGCCGTACGCCCAGAACGTCGCGACGACCGCGCGGCTGACCTCCTGGTGCCACGACCGGGAGGTGTTCGTCGAGGCGGAGCTGGGCGAGGTGGGCGGCAAGGACGGGGTGCACGCGCCGGGGGTGCGGACCGACCCGGGCGAGGCGCTGGAGTTCGTCGCGGCCACGGGCGTGGACGCGCTGGCCGTCGCGGTGGGCTCCTCGCACGCGATGCGGGAGCGTACGGCGAAGCTGGATCTGGAACTGATCGGTCGGCTGCGGGAGAAACTGCCGGTGCCGCTGGTGCTGCACGGCTCCTCGGGGGTCCCGGACGAGGAGCTGCGGGCGGCCATCGCCGCCGGTATGACCAAGATCAACATATCGACGCATCTCGTCTCGGTCTTCACGCGGGGCGTGCGTAAGGTACTGGAGGCCGAACCCGCGCTCATCGACTCGCGCAAATACGTGGCCCCGGCGCGGGACGCGGTGCGCAGCGAAGCGGCGCGGCTGCTGCAGATACTCGGGGGCGAGGGGCCGGAGAAGGAGACGACACCAGGTGAAGCGCCATGAGCGGATGAATGCCCTGCTCGAACTGCTGGGGCAGCGCGGCAGCGTGGAGGTCGAGGAGGCGGCCACCGCGCTGGAGGTCTCGGCGGCGACGATGCGGCGCGACATGGACGCGTTGGCGGAGCAGCAGTTGCTCACCCGTACCCGGGGTGGCGCGGTGCTCAGCGCGGTGACCTACGACCTGCCGATCCGCTACAAGCGTGGGCACCACGTGGGCGCGAAGCAGTCGCTGGCGCGGGCCGCCGCCGCGATGGTGGAGCGCGGCAGCGTGGTCGGGCTGAGTGGCGGCACGACGACCACGGAGATCGCCCGTGCGCTGACCGACCGGCCCGACCTGGCCGAGCCCGGCCAGCAGCCGCGTCTGACCATCGTCACCAACGCCTTGAACATCGCCTACGAACTGGCGGTACGGCCGCAGATCAAGACGGTGCTGACGGGCGGGGTGGCGCACTCCCGGACGTTCGAACTGACCGGCCCGTACAGCGAATTGGTACTGGGCGAGATCACCGTGGACATCGCGTTCATCGGCGCCAACGGTATGGACCCTCAGGAGGGAGCCACCGTGCACGACGAGTCGGAGGGACGCATCAACGGGCTGATGGCCCAGCGGGCGGAGCGGGCCGTGGTGGTCACCGACTCCTCGAAGGTCGGCGTGCGCTGCTTCGCCCGCATCGGCGGCCCGGACCTGTTCGACACCTTCCTCACCGACAGCGGTATCACGGACGCCGACCGCCACCGGTTCGAGGAGCAGGGGCTGACCACGGTGCTTGCGGAGCCGGACCCGGACGACTGACGACCGACCGCTGACGAACCGACCGCTGACGAAGGGAGAAGAGCGAAGGAGGGTGCCGCGGCGTCGCCTACTGCTCCGCGGGGAGGGTGGCGGCGGAGGCACGGCTCCGACGGGCAGTGGTGAAGTACGCGTTCGCCGCCGGGAGGAACATCAGGGTCACCGCGGTGAGAACGGCCAGTACATGCAGGGTGCGACTGACGGCGAAGGCGAGATCCAGTGCGCCGACGTCGGAGAGCAGCGCTCCGACCGACACCCCGTCGGCCAGGCGGCCAAGGGGCTCGGTCACCATCGACGCCGTTCCTCCGATGCCCAGACCGAGAGTGAGGGCGAGGCGGGCCCAGCCGTGGCCCCGGCGCATGCGTACGGCGCACCACCACGCGGCGGTGAAGACGGTCAGCCGAATGGTCAGACCCACCCCGATCTCGCCTGCCGAACCCGAACCGTCGGCGGCCATCCCGCTGACGGCGAGCACTGTCTCGAACGCCCCGGCCGCCACCGCGGTCATCCACAGTGCGAAGGCGTGCCGTACGGGTGCGGGCGTCGGGACCGGCGACGCCGGCGCGGGCGGGACGGTACCGGGCGCGGCGGAGGAGTCGCTCGGCGAGTTCATGGAGCTGCCTTTCTCGGAGTGGTGCGGGGTCGGCCGCGAGGCGTGGGGCGACGGTCACCAGCGATGCTCCGACTTCCTGGGCACCTGGGCACGCCGTCCACCCGGTGCGGCACCGTGCACCTGCCACCACCCTGCCGAGGGGTGCTCGCCCCCCCCTCGACCCCTTCGGCCCCTCTCGGCGCCCTCGGCCCCCGGCCCGGCGGGGCCGGAAGCCGTGGCGTGAAGCGGCGTGTACGAGGTGGCGGAACGGCGCGACACTGTATTGACGCGCTGTCAGCAGCACCGTGGGAGGGACATCGCCATGTACCCCGGAGTGCACGCGTCCGCGGAGCCGGACAAGCCCGCCGTCCTCAGCGCCCGCACCGGAGCGGTGCTCACTTACGGCCAGTTGGAGGAGCGCTCGGTACGGCTGGCGAACCGGCTGCGCGGGGCGGGCCTGCGCCCCGGCGACCATCTCGCCCTGCTGTCCGACAACGACCCGCGCTGTCTGGAGGTGTACTGGGCGGCGCTGCGCTCCGGCCTCTACATCACCGCCGTCAACAGCCATCTGACCCCCGACGAGGCCGCCTACATCGTGCGGGACTGCGGGGCGCGGGCACTGATCGCCTCGGCCGCCCTCCCGGAACTGGCGACCGCACTGGTGCCGCGGACGCCCGGGGTGAGAGTGCGTCTGGCGTACGGGGGCCTCCCGGGCCACGACGACTACGAGGAGGCGCTGGCCGACTCCTCGCCCCGGCCGCCCGCGCGCCAGCCCCGGGGCGCGGACATGCTCTACTCGTCCGGCACCACGGGACGGCCCAAGGGCATCCAGCCACCGCTCTCCGGCGAGGACCTCACCGAGTCCGCTTCCCCGCTCGTCACCCTGTTCTGCGCGCTCTACGGGTTCGACCCCTCGACCGTCTATCTGTCCCCCGCCCCCCTCTACCACGCGGCGCCGCTGCGCTTCTGCGCGGTGGTCACCGCGACCGGCGGCACCGTGGTGCTGATGGACGCCTTCGACCCGGTAAGGGCGCTGGAGTTGGTCGAGCAGCACCGGGTGACGCACAGCCAGTGGGTGCCGACGTTGTTCGTACGCATGCTGAAGCTGCCCGAGGAGGTACGGAACCGCTACGACCTCTCCTCGCTACGGGTGGCGATCCACGCCGCCGCGCCCTGCCCGGCCGAGGTGAAACGGCGGATGATGGCCTGGTGGGGGCCGGTGCTGTACGAGTACTACGCCTCGACCGAGGGCAACGGACTCACCGCCATCACCCCGCAGGAGTGGCAGCGCAAGCCCGGTTCGGTCGGCAGGTCGGGGCCGCTGGGTGAGGTCCGGATCTGCGCGGACGACGGCACCGAGCTACCGGCCGGGACGACGGGCACCGTCTACTTCGCCCGCGACGAGCTGCCGTTCACGTACCACAACGACCCGGCACGCACCGCCGAGGCCCAGCACCCCGAGCACCCGGCGTGGACGACCACCGGCGACATCGGTCACCTCGACGAGGACGGCTATCTCTTCCTCACCGACCGCAAGGCGTTCACCATCATCTCCGGTGGGGTGAACGTCTATCCGCAGGAGATCGAGGACTGTCTGACGCTGCACCCGAAGGTCGCCGATGTCGCCGTGATCGGGGTCCCGGACGCGGAGATGGGCGAGTCGGTGCACGCCGTTGTCCAGCCCGAGCCCGACGTGGTGCCCGCTGCGGGCGAGCAGCTGGTCCACGAGCTGCTGGCGTACGCGCGCGAACATCTGGCCGGGTACAAGACCCCCCGCACCCTGGAGCTCACCGACCGGCTGCCCCGCACCCCGACGGGCAAGCTCGCCAAGGGCCTGCTGCGGCGCCGGGGCACCGCGGACGTCAGCCGTTGAGGGGCAGCGCTCCGGTCTGCGTCGACCTCGGCACGCGGCGGCCGGCCTCCCCTCATCGCGCGTGGACTGCCGGCGTGCCGGGGCCTGGCAGCTGTGCCAGGGCTGGCAGCGGAGCGCGTGCGGATCCGGCCGGTGTGCGGCAGCCAGGTGACGCCCGAGCGGTAGGCGGGTACGGGGCAAGCGCCGGCCCGCCAACTCGAACCTCCGTTCCCCGTCACCGCCGAGGCCCGCGGGGCGGTTGCCCGGGTCGGTCGTCGCCGCCCACGGCCGGCCCGTGCCCGGGGTCGCGGAAGGAGAGCGCGAAGACGCCCCGTGCGGGCGCGGCGGCGGGTACGGGGGTCTCGGCGGCGCGCCAGTGCCGTCCCGGTCGGTGGTGCGGAAGGTCTCGCGCCAGTGCGCCCCGCCGTCCACGGTGCGGAAGACCCGCGAGGCGTCGCCCGCCCCGCCGTCACCCGGTCCCGCGCCCTCGGGTGCCAAAATGCGCGTTATGGATCAGTTTTCTGCGGCTGGGAAGCCGACGGAGGCTCGGGGCCTCGCAGCACGCGACTCCGCGAGCGGCGCGGGATTCGACACCGAGTTCGTACCGGGCGAGTTCGAAAGCAGCGGTGAGCCCGACGGAGTCCTACCCGGCGGGGGGCCGGGCGGTGCGTCCGGCGGTACGTCCGACACGCCCGCGCAGGCCGCCGGCCCGGCGCCCTCCGCCGCAGGACGCGCCGTACCGCAGTCGGGAACCGCTCAGGCGTGGGCGGCGCTCGGCGGCGACCCGGCACTGCTGGCCCGCGTCTCCCGCGAACGCCGCCCGGGCCTGCTCCCCTCCGCGCTGCCCGTGCTGGAGCTCGCCTCCGCCACGGTGGCGGCGTGCTCGCTGGCAGCCGCCGAGTTCTCGTGCGTACGGGCCCGCAGCGCGCTGCTGCCGCCCGTCCGGGTGGACGACGGCGCCGTGGCCACCGCCTTCCACAGCGACCGGCTGGTACGCGTCGACGGCAGGGCTCCGGTGACCTTCGCACCGCTGTCCCGGTTCTGGCGTACCGCCGACGGCTGGGTACGCACCCACGCCAACTACCCGCACCACCGCGCCCGGCTGCTGTCCGCGCTCGGCATGCCCGACCACGGACCAGCGGAGGACGAGGCGGCGGCGGGCCGGATGGCCACCGAGCTGGCGGGCCGTCAGGCGCGGGACGTCGAGGAGGCGGTCTACGCCGAGGGCGGGGTGGCCGTCGCCGTCCGGACCCCCGAGGAGTGGGCGGCGCACCCGCAGCGGGCGGCGGTGACGCCCACCCCGCTGGTGGCCCTCAGCAGGCTGGACGGCGCGCCGACGCTCGCGCTGGAGGGCCCGCACGGGCCGGGTGGGCTGCGTGGCTTGCGCGTCCTGGACCTCACGCGCGTCCTGGCGGGCCCGGTCGCCACCCGTACGCTCGCGCTGCTCGGCGCGGACGTGCTGCGCATCGACGCGCCCGAGCGGCCGGAGTCCCTGGACACCCACGCCGACACCGACCTGGGCAAACGTTCGACACTGCTCGACCTGTCGAGCCGCGCGGGACAGGCCACGTTCGAGGATCTGCTGGCCTCGGCGCACGTGGTCGTGACCGGGTACCGGCCCGGCGCGCTGGACCGGTTCGGGCTGGCACCCGAGTCGCTGATGGACCGTCGGCCCGGCCTGGTGGTGGGCCAGCTCAGCGCGTGGGGGGCCGCCGGTCCCTGGCAGCGCAGGCGAGGCTTCGACAGTCTGGTGCAGGCGGCGACCGGTATCGCCTGTCTGGAGGCGGCGGGCGAGGCCGGCACGGCCAAGGTGACGAGCTCACCCGACCTGGCACCCGGCGCACTGCCGGCCCAGGCGCTCGACCACGGCACCGGCTATCTGCTGGCCGCCGGGGTGCTCCGGGCCCTCACCGAGCAGCGCACCGGCAGCCCGGGGTCCCGCCTGGTACGGCTCTCGCTGGCCCGTACCGCGCACTGGCTGCAGCACGAGTTGCCACCCGCGTCGGGCACGTCGTCGGCGCCCGGTTCCGGTGACCGCTGCGAAGGGGGTGCGGAGCCGCCCGCCGACGCGTTCGACCCGGCTCCGTGGCTGGCGGAGACCGACAGCCCACTGGGACGGCTGCGCCACGCCCTGCCCCCGGTCGGCTTCGGCCCGACGGCCACCTCCGGCGGCGCGGGCGGCGCCCCGGGCACGGCCCGCTGCCCCCACGACTGGCTCCGGCCGCCGGGCCAGGTGGGCGGCGATCCCGCCGAATGGATCTGAGGGCCGCCGCTGCGCGGGTCAGGGCCCGCCCGAGAAGCCCAGCAGCCACTCGCCGAACACGACGAGGACGAAGCCGAGCCCCAGCACGGCCGTCGCCACCCGGGTGCGTCCCCTGCGGCTGAGCGCGATGGCCGTGCCCGAGAGGATCAGTGCGATGCCGTAGAAGCCCACGGTGAGGACCGAGGGTGCCGAGCCCAGCCGGACGACCAGGGCGACGGCCACGGCGAGCATGACGACGGCGGAGAGGACTATGCGTATGCGCCGCGCCTGGCGTGGCGTCAGCGCCGGTCGGTCCTCTTCATCCTCGTACGACTCGCCCTCGCACGACTCGCCGTCGTTCGGCTCGCCTCCCTGCCCGGCCGGCTCGCCCTGCCCGGCCGACTCGCCGTCCCCGGACCGCTCGCCCTGCCCGGTCGGCTGGTGCGGTCCGGACTGCTCAGGGGGCGCGGACCCGGCGTCTTCGGCGGGGGCGCTGTCATCGGTACGGGCGCGGGCTGGAGAGGAGGGGGAGTTGGCTTCCGGCATGCCGGGAGCGTATCCCTCCCCGGTTTCGGGCGGGACCCCAGACCACCGCCCGCGCGGACCGCACCTTCCTCACTTCTTGTCCGAGTCGCTCTTCTTGCCGCCCGCCCAGGCACGCAGCGCCTCACGGCTGTCGAACTCGCCCAGGTTGGTGTCGATCGGGTCGCTGGTGTACTGGTGGAAGCGCCAGCGGTGCTTGATGTCGGGCTCGCCCGGCTTGCCGTTGTACTGCGCGATCCACAGACCGTCGCCCGCGAACGACGTCTTGTCGCGATTCAGCCAGAAGTCGCGGTTGCAGTACAGCAGGACCTTGTGGCCGTCGGCCTTCTTCTGCACATACTTGATCCACTCGTCCTTCTCGTCGTTGCTGACCTTGGGGTCCTCCCAGTCCAGCACGAGCATGTCGCCGGCGACGAGGTCGATCTTCGAGAGGAAGTAGTCGGCCTGGGCCTTCATGCTGCCCGGCCTGACGAAATGGTAGAAGCCGGTGACCAGTCCCGCGTCACGGCCGGTCTTGCGCTGCGCCACCCACTTGGGATTGGTGTAGGACTTCCCCTCGGTGATCTTGATGAAGACGAACTCCATGCCCCGGGTGCTGTAGTCCTCGGGCTGGTACGAGGAGACGTCGATCCCCTTGATCATAACTGTGCGCCACCCACTTCCTTTTCACTCTCCGCATGAGGTCGACTACTCTTTGATACCCGCTGGACGACACACCGTACCCCCGCACGCCCCTTCGTCCGGCCCGAAGTTGTTGAACGGTGTGCGTGCGTCCGGCACCGGCGCGTCATGAGGTGCGGTGGGCGTGGCAAGGGCGCAGGATCGGGTACTGCGAGACTTGCCTGCGGCACGTCGCTTCGGCCCCTCCAGGTCGGCGGCGGGCCTCACCTTGACGTCGACGTTACGGAGAGAGATCACGATGGCGACCACACGCACCGCCCACACGGTCTGGAACGGCAACCTGACGGAGGGGTCGGGCACCGTCACCCTCGACTCCTCGGGCATCGGCCAGTACCCGGTGTCGTGGCCGTCGCGCGCCGAGGAGCCGGGCGGCAGGACCAGCCCCGAGGAGCTGATCGCCGCCGCGCACTCCAGCTGCTTCTCGATGGCGCTCTCCAACGGCCTCAACAGCGCGGGCACCCCGCCCACCAGGCTGACCACCAAGGCCGCCGTGGACTTCCAGCCGGGTACGGGCATCACCGGCATCCATCTGACCGTGGAGGGCGAGGTGCCCGGCATCGACCAGGACGCGTTCGCCGCCGCCGCGGCGGAGGCGGCCCAGAACTGCCCGGTCAGCCAGGCGCTGAAGGCCACCCCGATCACCCATGAGGCCAAGCTGGCCTGACGCCCGTCCCGTCGCGGCCCGTCACGTCCCCACGCGTTCCGACGCGTACCGTCGCGTCCCGTCGCAGCCGCCGCTCCGGGGCCAGGAGGAGTCACCATGCCGGAACTTCCCGAAGTCGAGGCGCTGAGAGGCTTCCTGGCCGAACGGCTGACCGGCCGCGCCGTCCGTCGCGTACTGCCGGTCGCGATCAGCGTGCTCAAGACGTACGACCCGCCGCTGGACGCCCTGGAGGGCCGCGCCTTCACCGGGGTGGCGCGCCACGGCAAGTTCCTCGATCTGCAGTTGGCCGGCGCGGGGGACAGCGGCCTCCATCTGGTCGTCCATCTCGCCCGGGCGGGGTGGTTGCGGTGGCAGGACACGCTGCCCGCCGCGCCGCCCCGCCCCGGCAAGGGCCCGTTGGCCCTCCGCGTGGAGCTGGCGGGCGAGCCCGCCGAGGGTTTCGAGCTGACCGAGGCCGGCACCCAGAAGCGACTCGCCGTCCATGTGGTGCGGGACCCGGCCGAGGTGCCCGGTGTCGCGCGGCTCGGTCCCGAGCCCCTCTCCCCCGCCTTCGACCGCGCGGCGTTCGCCGCTGTACTGGCGGGCCAACGCCACCGGATCAAGGGCCTGTTGCGGGACCAGTCGGTCATCTCCGGGATCGGGAACGCCTACTCGGACGAGATCCTCCACGCGGCACGGATGTCGCCGTTCCGGCTCGCCGCCGACCTGTCCGACGCGGAGGTGACCACGCTTTTCACCGCGCTGCGGGAGGTCCTCTCCTCCGCCGTGGAGCGGGCACGGGGGCTGTCGGCCACCGAGCTGAAGGCGGGCAAGCGGCTTGGGCTGCGGGTGCACGGCCGCGCGGGCGAGCCCTGCCCGGTGTGCGGGGACACCGTCCGCTCGGTCTCGTTCCGCGATTCGACGCTGGAGTACTGCCCCACCTGCCAGACCGGCGGGAAGCCCCTCGCGGACCGGCGGCTGTCGCGTCTGCTGAAATGAGGGACACGAGCACTACCCGTCGGTAAGGGCCCTTCGGCAGCAAGGATGCTGCGGCCCGGAGAGGTTGCTGTGGTGAACACCGAGGCCCAGGAGCGGAATGCGCGGGAGTTCGATGTCGTCCTGTTCGGAGCGACCGGATTCGTCGGCGAACTGACCGCACGGTATCTGGCCGCACATGCGCCCCGAACCTGCCGGTGGGCGCTGGCCGGGCGCAGTCCGCAGAAGCTGAAGGCCATGCGCGAGCGGCTGGCCGCCGCACATCCGGGCGCCGCCGAGGTGCCGCTGGTGACCACCGACGCCGACGATGCCCGCTCGGTGGCCGCACTCGCCGCCCGCGCCAGCGTGGTGGCCAGTACCGTCGGCCCCTATCTGCGCCACGGCACCCGGCTGGTGGCCGCCTGCGCGACGGCCGGCACGGACTACCTCGATCTGTCGGGCGAGCCGGAGTTCGTGGACCTGATGTATCTGCGCCACCACTCCCGCGCCAAGGAGACCGGCGCACGGCTCGTGCACGCCTGCGGCTTCGACTCGGTGCCGCACGATCTGGGCGCCCGGTTCACGGTGGAGCAACTGCCCGAGGGGGTGCCGCTGAGCATCGATGGTTTCGTCCGCTCCAACGCGGCCGTCTCCGGCGGTACGTACGCGAGTGCGCTGCTCTCCTTCTCGCGTGCCGACCGGATGGCCCGCACGGCCAAGGCCCGTCACGCCGCCGACCCGCGCCCGGCGGACCGCGTCGTGAGGACGCCGATCGGCGGGGTGCGGCACGAGGAGGAGCTGGGGGTGTGGGCCGTGCCGCTGCCGACGATCGATCCGCAGATCGTGGGCCGCTCGGCAGCCGCGCTGGAGCGGTACGGACCGGCCTTCACCTACCGCCACTACGCGGCCGTACGGCGGCTGCCGACGGTCGTCGGCGGTATCGCGGGCGCGGGTGGGCTGTTCGCCGCCGCGCAACTGCCGCCGCTGCGGCGGCTGCTCGCCTCCCGGCTGGCCTCGGGCGAGGGCCCCGACGAACGGCGGCGGGCGCGCAGCTGGTTCTCGGTGCGGTTCCTCGGCCGCGGCGGCGGGCGCCGGGTGCTCACCGAAGTGGCCGGCGGCGACCCCGGCTACGACGAGACGGCCAAGATGTTCGCCGAGGCGGCGCTCTGCCTGGCCCACGACGATCTGCCGACCACCTCGGGCCAGGTGACGCCGTCGGTCGCGATGGGCGAGGCGCTGACCGCACGGCTGGTCCGCGCCGGACTGGAGTTCCGCGTACTGCAGGACTCCGAGGACTGAACAAGTGGAGGGCTGCTCATGAAGGTCAAGGACTTCGACCATCTCGTGCTCAATGTGCGGGACGTCGAGCGCGCGCTGGAGTTCTACTGCGGGCCGCTGGGCCTGGAGCCGGTCCGGGTCGAGGAGTGGCGGGCCGGGCGGGTCCCGTTCCCCTCGGTGCGGGTGAGCCCCACCACGATCATCGATCTGCTGCAACAGCCGCGTGGGGGCACCTCCCGGCCGGAGGCTGGGGGAGAGTCGAACGTCGACCACATCTGCCTGGTCGTCGAACCGCTCGACTGGCCGACGGTCATCGACTCGGGCGACTTCGAGGTGCTGGAGGGGCCCGTCACCCGCTTCGGTGCGCGGGGCTCGGCGCAGTCGATCTATGTACGGGACCCGGACGGCAACACCGTCGAGCTGCGCTGGTATCCGCAGGACGCGCAGGGCTGAGGCCCGGCCTCAGGCAACGGTTCCGTCCACATACATCCAGACACCGTCCACCCTTACGAACCGGCTGCGCTCCTCCTGCGTCCCGGGCTCGCCGCCGGTCCCCAGGTGGTGCGCCCGGAAGGTGACGGTTCCCTCGCGGTGGAAGGCGCTGCCGCCGGTGGTGTCCAGGATCTCCAGACCCGTCCAGCGGGGGCCGCCGGTCAGGTCGAGGGTGGCGGGACGGGTCTCCGGATGCCAGGTGCGCAGCAGGTAGGCGGTGTCCCCCAGGACGAAGGCGCTGTAGCGGGAGCGCATCAGCTCCTCCGGGGTCGCGGGGGCCGCCTCCCCGCGGTGCGCACGGCCGCAGCACTGCGCATAGCGTCCGGCGCCGCAGGGGCAGTCGGTGAGTGATGTGGCGGGGGTGGCTCGGCGCGGTGCCGCGCCGGCGGGTTTGCGTCGGGGCATACGTTCATGATGCCGGACCTCTGGACAGCGGGCTGTTCTCGCACCAACCTTGCGGAACGATCAGTACGGGTCGCCGTTTTCGCAACGCAGGTGTTCGAGGGCGAGGGTGATGCATGTACCGTCCGGACCTTTCCCCCGTGGGCGACAGCCTCGCGCTGTCCGCGCTGGTCGCAGCGTTGCCCCTGCTCACCCTCTTCGTCCTGCTGGGCGGTCTGCGGCTGAAGGCCCACTGGGCGGGGCTCGCCGCGCTGGGCACCTCCGTCGTGGTGGCGGTGTGGGCCTATGACATGCCGGTGGATCTGGCCCTCCTCGCGGGGACGGAAGGCGCCGCCTTCGGGCTGTTCCCGATCATGTGGATCGTGCTCGCCGCGCTGTGGGTGCACCAGCTCACCGTCACCAGCGGCCGGTTCGCGGATCTTCGGCGGGCGTTCAACCTCGTCAGCGACGATCCCCGTATCCAGGCCCTGATCATCGCCTTCTGCTTCGGCGCGCTGCTGGAGGCGCTGGCCGGGTTCGGCGCCCCGGTGGCGATCACCGGCGTGATGTTGCTGGCGCTCGGGTTCTCACCCGTACGGGCCGCCGTCACCGTGCTGGTGGCCAACACCGCGCCGGTGGCGTTCGGGGCGATCGCCACGCCGATCATCACCGCCGGGACCCTCACCGATATCGACTACGCGGACATCGGCGCGTACGTCGGCCGCCAGACTCCGCTGCTGGCGCTGTTCGTTCCGCTGCTGCTGGTGGTCCTGGTGGACGGGGTGCGGGGGCTGCGGCAGACGTGGCCGGCCGCCGTGGTGTGCGGGGGCGCGTTCGCCGTGGCGCAGTTCGTGAGTTCCAACTACATCTCCGTCGAGCTCACGGACATCATCGCCTCGCTGGTCGCGCTCGGGGCCGTCGTCGCGTTCCTCCGCGTCTGGCGGCCGGCCGAGGGCGAGCGGGTACGGGAGGACCTGCGGGTGGCGGCCGAACGCGAGCACCGGGAGGCGGGTGGCAGCGGGCCGCCTCCCGCGGAGGCGCAGCAGGCCGCGGAGGCGGAGCGGGCCGGTGCGGCCGGGTCGCTGTCCCGGGGGCGGATCCTGCAGGCGTTCGTGCCGTATCTCGTCGTGATCGCCGTCTTCTCCGTCGCCAAGCTCTGGGACCCCGCCAAGGAGTTCCTCGCCGACAGTGATGTGTCGGTGTCCTGGCCCGGGCTCGACGGGGAGGTGCTGACGGCCACCGGTGAGCAGTCGTCCACCACCGTCTACGTCTTCCCCTGGCTCTCCTCCCCCGGCTCGCTGCTCGTGCTGTGCGGCATCCTGGTGGCCGTCGTCCACCGGGTGCGCGCGCTGGACGCGGTGCGGGAGTTCGCGCGCACGGTGCTGACTTTGCGTTGGGCCCTGCTCACGGTGGGTTCGGTGCTGGCGCTGGCGTATGTGATGAACCTGTCCGGGCAGACCATCACCATCGGTACCTGGATCGCCGGCGCGGGGGCGGCCTTCGCGTTCCTCTCGCCGCTCCTGGGCTGGCTCGGCACGGCCGTGACCGGCTCGGACACCTCGGCGAACGCGCTGTTCGCCACTCTTCAGCAGACCGCGGCCGGCGAGGCCGGACTGGACCCGACGCTGCTGGTCGCCGCCAACACCTCGGGCGGGGTCGTCGGCAAGATGATCAGCCCGCAGAATCTGACCATCGCGGCGACCGCCGTGGGGCTGCTCGGCAAGGAGGCCGTTCTCTTCCGGAAGACCATCGGCTGGAGTGTGCTGCTCCTGCTGGCCATCTGCCTTCTGGTGCTGCTCCAGTCGCACGTCCTCGCGTGGATGCTGCCGTAGCCGCTGGGTGCCTGGCGGTGCTCGCCGCGCGGCGGGGGGCGTGCCGGGGGGAGGGCTCCGGGGCGCCCCCGACAGCACTGGGGCCCGCACCGTCGAACGGTGCGGGCCCCAGTGGTGGTACTACGCGTCAAGCTTTGTGCGCTGTGCGTCAGGCAGGAGTGATGTTCTCCGCCTGCGGGCCCTTCTGGCCCTGCGTGACGTCGAAGTTGACCTTCTGGCCTTCGTGGAGCTCACGGAAGCCCTGGGCCGCGATGTTCGAGTAGTGGGCGAAAACGTCGGCGCCGCCGCCGTCCTGCTCGATGAACCCGAAGCCCTTTTCCGAGTTGAACCACTTCACAGTGCCGGATGCCATCTTCTTCTCCTTCAGGGTGGCTGGGAGCCGCACACCTCGTGGGCTCCGCGTCGCCGTCATGACCCCCATCCAGAAAAGCTCCGGATAAACAGTACGCGCCTGAGCCACGAAGCTCAGGCGCGCATAAGTATGGGTACCAAAACTGCAACGTCTTCAACGCTATCACGCTGGAGCGAAGCGGTGGAAGTGTTGCCGCGGGCGGTTGTTCTCGCAGCGCAGCAGCGGTGCGAGGAGTCAGTGATGATCTTCGTGCCCGGGCACGGTGCCGTCCGGTTTGGCGATGAGGAGCAGACCTGCCATACCCATGTCGGAGTGGCTCTGTACGTGGCAGTGGTACATCCACGCACCCGCCCCCACGCCCTCCCCGGCGATGAACTGGAAGCCGAAGGAGTCCGCGGGGCCGGTGATCTTGTTGTCGATGATCCGGCTGGGGTCCTCGGGGCCTTCCAGCAGCCCGGTGCGGTTGTCGGCCCAGCGGTGACCGTGCACATGGAAGGTGTGGTAGTACTCGCCGTGCGTGATCATGATGATCTCGACGCGGTCGCCCACCGTCGCCTTGAAGTCCGGCCCCTTGGTGAGGTTGTTGGTGGTCATGTCGTTGAAGACGATGGTGAACTGCCGGTCGGGGTCGGGCAGGATGTCGCCCTCGCGCCGCACGATGACCGGCCCGTAGAGACCGTTGCGGATGCCTCCGGTGCCGTGTTCGGTGCCGACGACGTGGTCGTGGTAGTGCCAGTAGCCGGCGCTGCCGGGACGCCAGGTGCCGTCCTTGCGGCGGCCGGGCGCATGGGTGCGCCAGGTGTAGGTGCGCTTGCCGCCGGGCTCCACATGGCTCTTGTTCATCCTGGTGCCGTCGTTGGCGATGTCGTAGTCCACACCGTGCGGGTGGAGGCTGGCGGCGACGTCCATGGTGTTCTCGAACTCGATGTGCAGGGTGTCGCCTTCGACGAGTTCGATCAGCGGGCCGGGGATGGTGGCCTTCCCCTTCTCCAGGCCGTAGCCCATCTGACCGTCCGGCAGCTTCTCCGCGTACATCTTGATCCGCCAGGTCTCACCGCCCTTGCCCGCGCGGCGGATCGCCGTGGAGCGGGCCGGCGCCGCCTGTGCGGGGCGGGTGGCGGCTGTCAGCGAACCCGTGCCGACCGCGGCGACGGCGCCGGAGGCCAGCAGGCCCCTGCTGAAGGCGCGACGGGTGTGGGTGCTCGACTCTCGGTTCTCTCCGGTCATCGTTCTGGTTCTCCCCGGGGGCGATGGCGGGTGGAGGCTGAACGGTGCGCCGCGCATGGCGAGTTGTGGGGGACGGTAGCGCCGACCGCAGTGTTTATCCACACTCAGGACAAAGTTCGTCGAGTTGTGGTCATAGACCTTGGCGAACCGCCGAAAGAGGTCTAGCTTCTGCCACGTTTCTGTGACAGAAGAGGGGTGGATCACGCATGCGGCTCCAACCGCACCCGAAACGGGCGAGACCCCGACGTTCCCAGCGGTCCCGACGCACCAGGATCGCCACACTGCTGGCCGGCGCGCTCACCGCCGGGCTGCTCGGCGCACCGGCGCTCGCGGCGCCGCCACCCGGGGCGCCCGCGCCCAAGCTGGCACTGCCGAGCCCGCCGGGCGGTGAGGACGTGCGCGTCCTGGTCTTCCACGGCGCGACGGGCGAGGAGTCCCCCACCGTCAACGCGGCGATCGAGGCCATCGAGAAGATCGGACAACAGGGCCCGGCCCAGGAGCACTTCACCATCCGGGCCACCGACGACCCCGCGATCTTCACCAAACCGCGGCTGGGCCGCTTCAACGCCGTCGTCTTCCTCACCGGCGACGGCGATGTGCTCGACCCCGAGCAGGAGGCGGGGCTGGAGAGTTTCATGGAGGCGGGGGGCGGGTTCCTCGGCATCCACGACGCGGCGCGCGCCGAGCCCTATTCGGACTGGTTCACCGGGCTGATCGGCGCCCGGCCCGCGGACAACAGCCCTCAGAAGGTGCAGCGCGCCACCGTGGAGGTCGGCGACCGGCAGCACCCTGCGGCCCAGGATCTGCCCGTGGAGTGGAAGCGCCCCGACAAGTGGCTCAACTGGAAGGAGAACCCTTCCGGAAAGGTGCACACCGTCGCGCGGGTCCGCACCAACAGCTACGACCCGGGCCAGGACGCGGGCAGCTGGGACCACCCCGTCTCCTGGTGCCGCGACTACGACGGCGGCCGGTCGTTCTACACCGCCATGGGCGGCACCCGGTCCAGCTTCGCGGAGACCGATTTCCGCAGCCATCTGCGGGGCGCCCTGATGTGGACGACACGGCTGGCGCGTGCCGACTGCCAGGCGGCGATCTCGTCCAACTACGAGGCCGAGCGGCTCACCCGGCCCAACCAGCCGGGGCAGTCCGACCAGATCGGCGAGCCGCACGGGCTGGTCACGGCCGAGGACGGCCGGATCCTCTACATCGGCCGCGGCGGCGGTGACGCGTCCCAGCCGGTGGTCACCGACTGGGACGACCCGGACATCGGCAAGGGCAAGGGCCAGGTGCACATCTGGGACCCGAAGACCGAGAAGGTCACCCTGGCGGGCGAGCTGACGGTCTTCGGCAACAAGGGCGGCGGCGACGAACTGGTCAAGAACGAGGAGGGGTTGCTCGGCATCGAGCTGGACCCGGACTTCGACAAGAACGGCTGGGTCTATCTGCACTACACGCCGCACAGTGAGATCAACCGCGACACACACATGGCCGAGCGGCGGGTCTCCCGCTTCACCCTGGACGAGGAGACCGACAAGCTGGACCTGGACTCGGAGAAGGTACTGCTCAAGTGGCCGGTCCAGATCCACAGCTGCTGTCACGCCGGCGGCGGCATGGCCTGGGACTCGAAGGACAATCTGTACATCGCCACGGGTGACAACAACTCCTCGCGGTTCAGCGACGGTTACTCGGGCAACAACCCGGAGCCGAACTTCAAGGGCGTCTCCTTCGCCGACGCGCGCCGCACGGCGGGCAACACCAACAACCTCAACGGCAAGATCCTGCGCATCCACCCCGAGGACGACGGCACCTACACCCTCCCCGAGGGCAATCTGTTCACCGGGGAGGAGACCGCCGAGGGCGGCGGCAAGACCCGCGGCGAGATCTATGTGATGGGTGTCCGCAACCCGGCACGGATCGCCGTCGACAAGAAGACCGACACCCTGTACGCGGGCTGGGTCGGCCCCGACGCACAGAACCCGAGCCCGACCTGGGGCCCCGCCAAGTACGACACCTTCGCCAAGATCACCAGCGCGGGCAACCAGGGCTGGCCGTACTGCATGGGCAACAAGCAGCCCTACCGGGACCGCAATCTGCCCGATCCCAGCAAGCCGCTGGGCTGGTACGACTGCGACCACCTGAAGAACGAGTCGCCCAACAACGACGGGCTCGTCAACATCCCGCCCGCGCGGAACAACAACATCTGGTACTCGCCGCAGGGCGGCGCGCCGGACTTCCCGCGCGACGAGAACGGTGTGCCCAGCTACAAGCTCGACGAGCAGAAGCTCACCCTCTCCTGGCTCAAGGGCGGCGGGCAGGCGGCGATGACCGGACCGCTCTACCGGTTCGACGACGAACTGCCGGCGAAAGGCAAATGGCCCTCCTACTGGGACGGCAAGTGGTTCGTGGGCGACTTCTACGACGGTGACCAGCCGCGGCACGCGCTGGTGATGCCCAAGGGCGACACCGTCGGCGCGCGGCCGGCGCACGCGGAGAGCCTGGATCGGATCGTCCCCGTCGGAGAGGGCGGCATCCGCAACCTCATGGACTGGAAGTTCGGCGCCGACGGCGCGCTGTACGTCCTCGACTACGGGCGCGGGTTCTTCACCTCCGACGACAAGTCGGCGCTGTGGCGGGTGACGTACAAGGGCGGCGAGCCGACCCCGAGCGCCGAGGACATGGCCGAACCGGCACTGCGGAAGGAGACGGGCCGATGAGGGCGAGCGCACGGCCGGGGCGGCGGCGCAGACAGGAGCGGCGCAGACTGCTGACGGCCCTGCTGGCGGCGCTGCTGATGGTGCTGGGACTCACCTCCGCCACGGCGTGGGGCAAGGGCACCGCGCCGGCCGCCGACGCCACCGCGCAGGACGGTGGCACGGCAGCCGATCAGGTGCTGACCTGGACGGCTGACGACGACATGACGAAGTACGCCTCCGCTCCGGCGACCGCCGTGGCGGGCAAGGCGACGATCGTCTTCGAGAACAGCGCGGCGACCGGCAACACCACCGGGATGTCGCACACCCTCACCTTCACCACCTCCGACCCCGACTACAACCAGGACGTCGACCTGAACATCCTGGCCTCCCCCAACGACTCGAAGGGCGGCAAGCACACGGCGGAGGTCACCCTGACCCCGGGGACCTACAAGTACTACTGCACCATCCCGGGACATCAGCAGATGCAGGGCACCCTGGTGGTGACCGGGGACGAACCGGGTGAGGACACCACGCCGCCGCAGACCTCCGCCACGGTGGAGGGCGACAAGGACGAGGACGGCAACTACCTGGGCAGCGCGACGGTCACGGTGACGGCCTCGGACGCCGACTCCGGCGTGGACGGCATCGAATACGCCCTCGACGGCGGCGCGTACCGGGCCTACACGGCGCCGGTGACGGTCACGGACGCGGGTGAGCACACCGTCCGCTACCGGGCGAAGGACAAGGCGGGCAACACGGCGGAGGAGAAGTCGGTGAGCTTCACCGTCGTCGAGCCGCCCGACGTGGACACCACCCCGCCCACGACCGAGGGCAAGGCCGAGGGCAGCAAGAACTCCGACGGCCACTTCATCGGCAAGGCGACGGTGACGGTGACCGCGACGGACGACAAGTCCGGCGTCGGGACGATCGAGTACTCGCTGGACGGCGCGCCGTACCTGCCCTACTCCGACCCGCTGGTCGTCGACCGGGCCGGATATCACGCGGTGACCTACCGGGCCACCGACAAGGCGGGCAACACCTCCGAGCCGCGGAAGGTCTCCTTCCGCGTGGTGGCGGGCGGTGGGGTGCCCGCCCCGGCCTGCCCGGAGTACGACGAGCGGGAGACCGTGATCGTCGGCACCGTCGACACCGGGGTGCCCAACCGGATGACGATGCGCCGCTGCACCGTCAACGAGCTGATCGAGGACGAGAAGGAGTGGACCTCACAGGCGCTGTTCCTCAAGCATGTGCGCGCTGTCACCGCGCAGCTCGTCAAGGAGGGCGTGATCGTCGTCCGCGAGCAGCGGCTCATCAACCGTGCCGCCAAACGCTCCGGCATCGGCACGCCCGGCCAGAACACCGGCTACCGCGATCTGTTCGACGGCAGCAAGGAGTCCTTCGCCGACTGGGAGCAGGTCGGCGGCGGCCGGTTCGGGCTGAACGAGGACTCCACCATGACCAGCGACGACAAGGTCGAGGGCATGGGGATGCTGTGGTACCCGAAGCGGAAGTACGGGGACTTCTCCCTGAAACTGCAGTTCCGCGACGACGCGCCGGGTGACGGCCGGACCAACAGCGGCGTCTTCGTCCGGTTCCCCGATGTGCACGATCACCCGGAGGAGTCACGTCCGGAGTGGGTGGCCATCAAGTACGGGCACGAGCTGCAGATCCTGGACCGCCCGGACGGGGACATGTACAAGACCGGCTCCGTCTACGGGTTCGACCGCGTCGGCCTGGCGGGCGCGGGCGTCACCCCGAAGGGCACCTGGAACGACTACGAGATCCGAGTGATCGGCCAGCACTACGAGATCTATCGCAACGGCACGCTGATCAACGAGTTCGACAACGACCGCGGTCAGGTCTTCGAACCGCCGCGCGGCGACGACCCGGGCACCGACGGGCGCCGCTACGCCTCGGGCTATGTGGGCCTGCAGGTGCACGGGACCACTGACGTGGTGTCGTATCGCAACGTACGGATCAAGGAACTGTAGGCGGGTTCCTGTTGCGCTCGGGGTGTCCGCTCCCCGCCCTCCGGCGGGGAGCAGACCTCCCGGGCGCGGCCTGCCGTCTCAGTCGGTGCGCTGCTGTGGGATGCCCATACGGGAGGCGAACTCCTCGGGGGCTCCCTCGTAGCCCCGCAACAGCACCTTGTGGTGCCACTCCCCCGTCTCGCCGCGGACGAACTCGGCGACCGTGGCCGCCGTGGCCCGCGGGACGCCGGAGAAGTCGTTCGCGGACAGCTCCTCGTAGCCCTCGCAGATCCGCACGGCCGTGTGGGGGACCTGGTCGAAGGTCTTGTGGCCCTCGCCCTGCTGGATGGCGACCCCGACGACGACACGCGTGTAGTTCTCGGCCAGCCTCTCCAGTTCGAGGGTCATCACCTCGTCGGAGCCGAACCCCTGACCGGTCTTGCTGTCCCGGTTCAGGGTGATGGTGCCGTCCGGTGAGCGGCTGTCGAAGTGGACGAGGTAGGCCGGCTCGCCGTGCGGAGCGTCCGCGGTGTACGTGGCGGCCACTATGTCGAGGTCGTGCGGCGGCTCCCCCATCGCACTGGGGTCCCACTTGAGGGTGACCTCCACCTTGCCGAGTCCTTTGTTGAGACTGCTGCTCATCCTGCCCCCTCCTCCTCGGACCGCCCTGCGAACAGCTCCATCGTGCCACGTCAACAGTGCCGGGATCAGGACCACACCGCCGCTTTCGGTCTTCGAGGACCGTTCCCGCCACAGCTGCCGGAGAGCGGCGAAGTGCTTCTCCAGCAGGCGGCGGTGGAGCCGTCGCTCGGGAGGGAAGTGGTCGTGGACCACCGGCACGGAGACGCCGGAGCGCCGGGCGATCTCCTCCATCGAGGCGCGCTGGTTGGCCGTGCGTGGCGAAGACCCGGTACGGGACGGTCTAATACCTCAGCTCCCTCAAGAGGATGAGCATTTCGTGTTCTGTCGGCTCCTCGTGCAGGACGTGGCGCCCGCCGACGAGGAAGACCGGCCCCGACTGGCTGCCGAGCGACCCCGTGCGGGCCAGTTCGGCATCGAGCGCGTCTGCGAGATCCGGCTCCTGTCGCACGCCCACCTCCGTCGCCAGCGCGGCCAGCACGGTGGGGTCGGCGAGGTGGAGGCCGTCCGTGAAGTAGGCGCGGAAGAGGCGGGCGGCCATCGGGAGGGAGCGGCCCTGAGCGGCGGCCTGGGCCGCCAGAAGGTGGGCCGCGTAGGTATTGGTGAACAGCGCGCGGTCGAAGCGGAAGGTGAGGCCGTCGGCGGTGCCGAGCGTGCGGTCGGCACGGATGGCGCGGGCCACCGTCTCACCCCGCTCGCGGCGGTGTACCTCGAACAGCGGCTCGCCCTGGACCGCGGCCTCCGGACGGATCCGGTAGGGGCGCAGCACGAACTCGGCCGCACCGCCCTCCGCGCGGTGCCGCTCCACCGCGCGCCGCAGCCGGGTGAAGGCGAGGTAGGAGCGAGCGCAGACGAAGTCGTGGACGAGTTCGATACGCGGCCCGGAGTGGTTCAGGCCATGTTCCACAGGGCGGCTCACCACGGCAGCCGCCCGTGCTCGGCGAAGTAGCCGCCGGTGGGTCCGTCCAGCCCGACACAGGCCATCCGCACGATGATCTCCGCCCCCTGGGAGACCGGCTGCCGACCGCTGTGGCCGTTGAAGTCGGTGGCCGTGTAGCCGGGGTCGACGGCGTTGACGCGGAAGCGGGGCAGGGCGTGCGCGTACTGGGCCGTGACCATGTTCAAGGCCGCCTTCGACGAGGCGTAGGTGAGCGCCGGCATCCAGTCGGGCACGGCGACGGCGCGGGCCTCGCCGTCGCTCACCGCGCTGATGCAGCCCAGGCCGCTGCTGACGTTCACCACCACGGGGGCCTGCGAAGCGTGCAGCAGCGGGAGGAAGGCGCGGGTGGTACGGACGACGCCGAAGACGTTGGTGTCGTAGACCGTGCTCATGTTGTCGGCCGTCGTCTCCTCCGCCGTCATGAGAGCTCCGGAGACGCCGGCGTTGTTGACCAGGACGTCCAGGTGCCCCTCACGTTCCCGCAACAGTGCGGCGGCCTCCTGGACGGACTGCTCGCTGGTGACGTCGAGCGGCAGCACCCGCCCGCCCGTCTCGCGTGCCGTGCGCTCGCCGCGCTCCGGATCGCGGACGCCGAGGTAGACGATATGGCCCAGGGCGTGCAGCCGACGGGCCGTCTCCCGGCCGAGCCCCCGGCCTGCACCGGTGATCAGTGTGATCGGTGTGGTGGGAACGGGTTGTGCGGTCTCTGTAGTGCTCATGGCTTCACCCTCGTGCGGCAGGGCGCCGCCAGGGAGTCGTCCGTTCTTCCTGGGAAAAGCAGTACCAGGACCGAGCCTTGCTCCCCGCCGCGCAAGGCTCAGACTGGACGCATGAGCGAGCCGGTCCACACCGCCCAGGGCACCCACGCAACCACAGGCGACAACCGGCTGGGCCGTGCGCTGCGGCGGTGGCGGGACCGCGCCGACCCGGCCGACTCCGGGCTGCCCACGGGCCGGCGGCGCAGGGCAGCCGGGCTGCGCCGCGAGGAACTGGCCGCGCTGGCGGGCATGTCGGTGGACTACGTCATACGGCTGGAGCAGGGCCGGGCCACCTCGCCGTCCGGACAGGTACTCACCGCGCTGGCGCGGGCGCTGCGGCTGTCGGAGGAGGAACGGCGCCATCTGTTCCTCCTCGGCGGCCGGGCCCTGCCCGACAGCGCACAGCTGCCCACCCGGGTGTCGCCCGGGATGCGGCGGCTGCTGGAGCAACTGCCGGGGACGCCCGTCAGCGTGTACGACGCGGCGTGGACGCTGTTGGAGTGGAACCCGCTGTTCGCCGCGCTGATGGGCGATCCGTCGCACCGGCAGGGGTGGGAGCGCAACGTGCTGTGGCAGCACTTCACGGGGCAGCCCACACCGGTGCGGCAGCACGCCGAACAGGAGGCGCACTTCGAGGCGGCGACAGTGGCCGATCTGCGCACGGCAACGGCACGCTACCCCTCCGACCCCGCGCTGCGCGGCCTGGTGGCCGAACTGTGCCGGCGCAGCCCCGCGTTCCTGAGGCTGTGGGAGGAACATGCGGTCGGTCGGCACACGAGGGCCAGCAAGACGGTGGAGCATCCGGAGGTCGGGACGGTCGCGCTGGACTGCGATGTCCTGATCGCACCCGACAGCGACCTGCGAGTGGTCCTCTACACGGCGGCCAAGGGTACGGACGCTGCGGAGAAGCTGGCCCTGTTGAACGTGGTGGGTCTGCAACGACTGTGGGCGTGAGGGGCTTCCGGACAGCTCGGGCCCCGGCGCACCGCCGCACCGCCGAAGGCGGTAGCGTGACCGTTCGATCATGGTCAGGCGCCTCGGCACCGGCGACGGGCGGGGGCCGGGGGCCGGGAACGGGGCACGAGGGTGTACGCGGTAGGCGAGCAGGACGAGCACGACGACATCTTCCCGGTCATCGAGTACACGGGGGACGAGGGCTGCTGGCAGGCCCCGGCCGACCTCGAACGGCGGCTGTACAAGCTGCACGAGGTCGACGAGAGCTACACCTATCTGCGCACTCTGGCCGAGAACGGCGTCTACCACCCGGTGCCGATCGAGCAGGCCACCCGGAATCCGGCCGAACGGCAGCTGCTGACCAGCGAGATCACCGGTTCCGACGGCATCACCCGGACCATCACCCAGGTCTACACCGACGGGCTGCTGCCGCGCCCGCACCCCTATGTCGTCTTCGAGTTCATCACCCTGGGCACTCTCGCCGACATCCTGCCGCCCGAGGTGGACGTGCTCGTCGTCAACGCGGCGACACCCTGCCAGGAGATGTTCCAGGTCGACGACGAGGAGCGGGAGGTGTGGGCGGATCTGCACGAGGAGCTGTTCGACCCGCAGGCGCTCACCGACCGGCTCGTCACCCGCCGCACCGGCGCCCCGGATCCGGGTCCGCTGCTGCACGGCCTGGCCTGCGGAGCGCACCTGTGCTACGGCAACGGCGACCCGTGGAACACCCTGGACTGGCACGGCGCGGGCTACAGCGCCGAGGTCGAACGGCTGGAGGAGAGCTGGGGAATCAGCAGCCGGGAGGACTGGCTGGAGACCCAGCAGCGGTTGCTGGAGTGCGAGGTGAGCCCCTGGTTCTGGGACTTCGTGCTGGGTGCCCGGCTCGCGCTGGAGAAGGAGCACGGCGGTCGCGGCCCGGTGGACGCCGGGCGGTGGCGGGACTGTGTGGAGGCGACCCTGCGGCGGGTCGTTGAGGCGCCCGAGGGGCCTCAGTTCGACGCGTTCCTCGTGGAGATGCGCGGGATGGTCGGCAAGATCCTGCGGTACGAGGCGCGGTTCCGGGCCGACGAGCTGCTCGGGCCCGACGAGGTGGTCCGTACGGTCGCGGCCTGGGATCTGGGCCGGGCCTCGAAGATGGCCCGTTGGGGCCGGGGCGCCCGCTATGCGACCCGCGCGGAGATGTACGACGCGATCGAGCGGGTGAGCGCGGGCGTTCGGAGTACCTACCGCTCCTGGGCCGAGTTCTCGGCGGCGTATGTGATGGGCCGCTGTCTGCACTTCGACGAGGAGCGGTTCGGCGAGTGGTACACCGAGGTGCTGGAGGCGCACCGGGTGCTGCTGCGGGCGTCGGCCGGCCCGTGGCGGACGGTGCCGTTCCAACTGCCGGACTGAGCAACCGTTCCGGCCGAGGGGCCACCCGCGGGTCGCGGTAGGAGACCGGTGGTTTCGCCGATGCGCACCTCGGGTCTGCGCCGGGACAGTGGCCTGCGCAACCGACCCGGACGGGCGCGGCCGGCCACGACGTGGCGGGCCGTGCCGTGTCCTTCGCCCAGCGAGAGGACGCACCCTCCATGCCGCACAAACCCCGACCCCGCCTCCTGCGTACGGTGCTCGCCGCGCTGTTCACGGTGGCCGGGCTCACCGCGACCCAGGCCGTTCCGGCCGCGGCGCAGGCCACGACCCCGACAGCGGCCGCTCCCGCCGCGGCGGCCGAAAACCCGTACGAGCGCGGCCCCGACCCCACCGAGGACAGCATCGAGGCGGTACGCGGCCCCTACGCCGTCTCCGACACGAGCGTCTCGCGGCTGTCCGTCAGCGGCTTCGGCGGCGGCACCATCTACTACCCGACCACGACACGGGACGGCACGTTCGGTGCGGTGGTGATCTCACCCGGCTTCACCGCCACCCAGTCCTCGATCGCCTGGCTGGGGCCGAGACTCGCCTCGCAGGGGTTCGTGGTCATGACGATCGACACGCTCACCACCCTCGACCAGCCCGACAGCCGCGGACGGCAGCTCCTGGCAGCGCTGGACCACCTGACCGACCGCAGCCGGGTCCGGGACCGCGTCGACAGCAGCCGGCTCGGTGTGATGGGCCATTCGATGGGCGGCGGGGGCTCGCTGGAGGCCGCCAAGAGCCGCCCCTCGCTCCAGGCCGCCATTCCGCTCACCGGGTGGAACCTGGACAAGAGCTGGCCGGAGCTGCGCACCCCGACGCTGGTGGTGGGCGCCGACGGTGACTCCATAGCCCCGGTCGCCACCCACTCCGAGCCCTTCTACGAGAGCCTGCCGCGTTCGTTGGACCGGGCCTATCTGGAGCTGAACAACGCCAGTCACCTCACCCCCAACACCCCCGACACGACGATCGCGAAGTACAGCCTGTCCTGGCTGAAGCGGTTCATCGACAACGACACCCGCTACGAGCAGTTCCTCTGCCCCCTTCCCCGGCCCTCGCTGACCATCGAGGAGTACCGGGGCAACTGCCCCCACACCTCTTAGCCGAACGTGACCGGGCGCCGCGGTGACGGCCCGGGGGCGCGGGGTCTCGTCCCCGGGCCCCCGGGCTCTTCCCCGGTAACTGACTCCGCAGTAACCTGCGGAGCGTGACCGGACCGCCGACCGTCCGTGAACGGGCCCGTTCCTGCCGTCTGCTGCCGCTGCTGATCGGCGCCGAGCAGCAGCGCGACCCCGGCCAGGACGGGGCGGAGCTTGCCGTCGTACTGCGCGCCGCCGGTGCGGCGGGGCTGGGAACGGACGCCTTGCGGGCCGCCGAGCAGGCGGGCGTCGTCCGTCCCGAACAAGATCTCCTCCGGCTGGGACCGGCGCCGGGCCGCCACAGCTACGACCAGGCGCCGCTGTCCGAACGGCAGGCCGCGCACCGGCTGTTGGCATGCGCGTACGAGGACGGCACCCGGCCGCTGCCGCTGCTCTACCACCGGGCCGCCGCGGTACTCGGACCCGCCGGGCAGCTCGCCGACGCACTGGCCGACACCGCGGCCCGGCTGGCCGGGCGGCAGCGGGCCGGACACGCGGAGTGCTCGGCGGCGCTCGCGCGGTCGGCCGAGCTGACGGCCGACCGCGCGGTGCGCGCCCGGCGACTGGTCGCGGCCGCCGAACAGGCCCGGCTGGCGGGCTCTCCCACCCGGGCGCACGCCCTGCTGGCCCGCGCCGACCGCACCCCCTCGCCCGAGTCGGCCCGCGGCCCGGCCGAACTCGTGCGTGGCCTGCTGTGGTTACGCGACGGGCCGGTGGCCGACGCACAAGAAGCGCTGCTCCTCGCCGCCGAACTGCTGGCGGCCGCCGCTCCCGAGGACGCCGCCACGGCGCGGCTGGCCGCGATGGAGGCGGCCTGGGAGCTCGGGGACGCGCCGGGATATCTGGCGGCCGTCGACGGCTTCGCACCGCCGGGCGGCGCGGGCGGCCCGACAGCCCGCCGCGCGGCCCCGGAGGCGGACCCACCGGGCCCCCTGCGGCCGCAGCGGTCGGCGAGCGCGGCGGCGCGGGCCCGGCGCCAGGTGCGCACCCCGCAGCCGACCCGTTCGCTCATCAGTTACCGCACCGGCATGTCGGCCGTCCTGCGGGGGCGCCCGGCCGAGGGCCGCGTCCCGCTGCGGCGGCTGCTCACCGCGGAGGACGGGCCGGGGGACGAGCCCGAGGAACTGCTGCGCGCGGGCGCCGCCGCGCTCGTCGTCGGGGATGTCGCCGCCGCCGCCCGGCTCAACGCCCGTGCGGCCGCGGTGGCCCGCGCCCGGGGGCTGCACGTGCTGGTCGCCCGTACGTGGGAACACCTCGCCTACGCCGAGCTGCGGGCGGGCCGGCACGCGCGGGCCAGGGCACACGCCGAGGAGGGGCTGCGCGCCGCCCACCGCACCGGCCAGCGGAACATCGCGGCCCACCAGCACGCGATCCTGGCCCTGGTCGGGTCGGTGGACGGTGACGCGGCCGGGGTGGCGGAGCACGCGCACGCGGCGCAGGAGGTGGCGGGCCGGCACGGTCTGGCGCAGGCGGCGACCTTGGCGCAGTGGGCGCTGGCGCGTGCGGAGCTGAGCCGGGGCCGGGTGGCCGAGGCGGCGGCCCGGCTCGGACCGCTGGTGGGCACCGGGCCGAGGCGGGGCCACTTCGCGGTGCGGATGCTGGCCGTCCCCTGCTTCGTGGAGGCCGCTGTGCGCTCGGGCCGTAGCGGGGCGGCCGAGGCGGCGGTGGCCGAGTTCGCCGACTGGGTGGCGCAGGGCATCGACCCGCAGGCCGCGGGCCAACTCGCCCGCTGTCGCGCCCTGGTGGACGAAGCGCCCGGCAGCGAGCCCCTGTACGCGCGGGCGCTGGCCGAGCACGAGCGCTCCGGCGGGGACTTCGAACGCGGCCGCACCCAGCTGCTGTTCGGCGGCTGGCTGCGGCGCCGGCGTCGGCCCCGCGACGCTCGCGGGGTGCTCACCGACGCGCTCGTCTCCTTCGAGCGGTGCGGGGCGCGGGCCTGGGCCGAGCAGACCCGGGCCGAGCTGCGGGCGGCGGGGCAGGCCGGAGCCGACCCGATGCCGGGGCCGCTGACCCGGCTCACCCCGCAACAGGTGCGCGTGGCCCGGCATGTCGCCGAGGGCGCCACGAACCGGGAGATCGCCCTCCAGCTGTCGGTGAGCCCCCGCACCGTCGATCACCATCTGCGCAACATCTTCGCCGCGCTCGGGGTGCGGTCGCGGGTGGAGCTCTCCCGTGTGATGACGTTCGGCGACGGTGCCGGGTGAGCGACCGCGGTCAGTCCCGGACCGCCGCGACCGCCTCGATCTCCACCAACTGGTCGGTGTAGCCGAGCACGGTGACCCCCAGCAGCGTGCTGGGGACGGCGTGGTCGCCCATCGCGTCGCGGTAGACCTCCCAGGCGGTCACCAGGTCTTCCTGGCGGGCGGTGGCCACCAGGACCCTGGTGCTGATCAGGTCGCCGAGGTCGGCGCCCGCCTCACCGAGTGCGGTGCGCAGGTTCTCGACCGCCCGGGCGGCCTGCCCCGCGTAGTCGCCGACGGGGCCGACGGTGCCGTCGGCGGCCAGCGGGCAGGCCCCGGCGAGGAAGATCAGCCGGGCGTCGCAGGGCGCCGTGGCCGCGTAGGCGTACTCGGCCACGTCGGAGAGGGTCTGCCGGGGCAGGCTCCCGGCCGGAGTCGGGGGGAGGATCAGGGACACTGCTCGCGGCACGGGGTTCCTCTCGCAAGGTACGGCTGGGCCCGACCGACTTCAGCGCAGTGCCGCCGCCCCCGCAACCGGTTATTCGCGCCCGGCGGATGCCGGCGCCCGCCTCCCGGGGCGGCCCGGCCTCAGCCGCCCAGATTCTGCTTGAGGCGGCCGATCAGGTCCGCGTCGCAGAAGTCCAGGAAGCCCCTGGGGTCCGGTCCGGCGTTCATCAGGACCAGGCGGTCGAAGCCGGCCTCCGCGAAGGGCTGGGCGACCTCCATGAAGCGCTGCGGGTCGTTGCCGCAGGCGAAGCGCTGCCGGATGTCCTCTTCGCGGATGTGCGCCGTGGCGGCCTCGAAGTTGACCGGGTTGGGCAGTTCGCTCATCACCTTCCAGCCGGCGAGTGCCCACCGGAAGTACTTGAGCGCCGACTGGGCGCCCTCGCTCTCGCTCTCCGCCCAGGCCATCGGCACCTCGGCGTAGCCGGGTCCGGTGCCGCCCGCCTCCCGGTAGTGGCGCACGATCTCGGGTTTCTCCTCGGTGGCGAAGATCGCGTCGCCGAGTTCGGCGGCGATCCGGCTGGAGGCGGCACCGCTGGCGGCGACCGCGATCAGCGGCTGCTCCGCGGGCAGGTCGAAGATCCGGGCGTCCTCCAGGCGGAGGTACTTGCCCTCGTAGGAGCGGTAGCCGCCCTGCCACAGCAGGCGGATGATCTCCAGCGCCTCCCGGAACCTGACGTGCCGCTCGGACACCGCGGGCCAGCCGTCACCGGTCACATGTTCGTTCAGCCGTTCGCCGGAGCCGACGCCGAGCACGAAGCGGCCCTCGGAGACGAGCGCCATGGTCGCGGCGGCCTGGGCGACGACGGCCGGGTGGTAGCGCATGCTGGGGCAGGTGACGCCGGTGACCAGCTGGATGCGTTCGGTCTTGGCGGCGATGGCCCCCAGCACGCTCCAGGTGAAGGCGGAGTGGCCCTGCTCGTCCAGCCACGGATGGTAATGGTCGCTCATCTCGACGAAGTCGAATCCGGCGGCCTCGGCGGCGATGGCCTGGCGGATCAGTTCCTGGGGGCCGTACTGCTCGGTGGCGAGCTTGTAGCCGATCTGCATGTGTACTGCTCCTTGGTCGCTCTCCCCCCTCGGGTACCTCCACTTCCTTTCGCACACTCCCACCGTCCCCCGGCCAGCGAGGGGTGTGACACGGCGGATGCGGGGAACCGCCGGATACCGACACCTCCGTCCGAAGGAGACCGGGCATGGACACACTCTCCGACCTGTCGGTGCTGGTGACAGGCGGTTCGCGCGGGCTGGGGCTGCTGTTGGCCCGGCAATGCGTGGAGCGGCGCTGCGACGTCACCATCGCGGCACGTGACCAGCAGGAGCTGGACCGCGCCGTCGGGCTGCTGCGGCGCAGGGCACGCGACACCAGCGTGACCGGGCGGGTGTGCGACGTGACCGACCGGTCCGCCGTCCACGAGCTGGTGGAGAACACCGCGGCCGACCAGCGGGGCCTGGACGTGGTGATCGCCAACGCCGGGAACATCCAGGTGGGGCCCGCCGAGGAGTCGGGCACCGAGGGGTTCCGCAGCGCGATGGACACCATGTTCTTCGGCGCGCTCCACACCGCGATGGAGTCCCTGCCGCAGTTGCGGGAGAGTCCGGCCGGCGGCCGGCTGGGGCTGATCGGCTCGGTCGGCGGACTGCTGCCGGTGCCGCATCTGCTGCCGTACTCGTGTGCGAAGTCCGCCGTCGCGGCGCTCGCGGAGGGGCTGCGTGCCGAGCAGGCCGAGCACGGGGTCAGCGTCACCGCCGTCCATCCGGGCCTGATGCGGACCGGCTCGCACCGCCAGGTGGAGCTGTCCGGCGACGAGGGCAAGGAGTTCGCGTGGTTCGCCACGCTGGCGGGACTGCCGGGGCTGTCCATGGACGCGCTGCGGGCTGCCGAACGCATCGTACGGGCGCTCGAACAGCGCCGTACGCGAGTGGTGCTCACCCCTGCGGCGCAGCTGGGCGCCAAGGCGTACGGGGTCGCCCCCACGCTGGTGACCCGCACCAATGAGCTGGTGTCCCGGCTGCTGCCCGAACCGGACGACTCCGGCCGCGAGGGCCGCTCCCGCTGGCAGTCCGCGGTGAGCGCACTCAACGACCGCGCGGCGCGGCGCCTCAATCAGACAGGCGCGTAGGACCGCGCCCCGGAGGGGCGCGCGGAACTGCGCGACAAGCCACAAGCAACGCGCACCCGGGCAACCGCCGAGACCCCGACGGCGGAGCCGTGCCCGTAAGGACCTGGAGGACACATGAGGGCTCTCACCTATCAGGGCAAGCGCAACGTCAGCGTGGAGACGGTGCCCGATCCGGAGATCACCGAGCCGGACGATGTCATCGTCCGCGTGACCACGAGCGGCATCTGCGGCTCCGACCTGCATCTGTACGAAGTGCTCGGGCCGTTCCTCGGCCAGGGCGACATCCTCGGGCACGAGCCGATGGGAGTGGTCGAGGAGGTCGGCCCCGAGGTGGCCGGGCTCTCGGCCGGGGACCGGGTGGTGGTGCCGTTCAACGTCAGTTGCGGCACCTGCTGGATGTGCGGCCAGGGACTCCAGTCGCAGTGCGAGACCACGCAGGTACGCGAGTACGGCACCGGCGCCGCTCTGTTCGGCTACAGCAAGATGTACGGCCAAGTACCCGGTGGCCAAGCGGAGTTCATGCGGGTGCCGTTCGGCAACCATCTGCCGGTGAAGGTGCCGGACGGGCCGCCGGACGAACGGTTCGTCTATCTGTCCGACGTGCTGCCCACGGCGTGGCAAGCGGTCGCCTACGCCGACGTTCCCCAGGGCGGCAGCGTCACCGTGCTGGGGCTGGGCCCCATCGGGGACATGGCCACGCGTATCGCGCAGCACCAGGGCGCGGAACTGGTCATCGGTGTCGATCTGGTGCCCGAGCGGCTGGAGCGGGCCCGCGCCCACGGCGTACACACCCTCGATCTGCGCGAGCACCACGACCTCGGCGCCGCGGTGCGGGAGCTGACCCAGGGCCGGGGTACGGACGCGGCCATCGACGCGGTCGGCATGGAGGCGCACGGCGCGCCCGTCGCCAAGGCCGCGCACCAGGCGGTCGGTCTGCTGCCGGACGCGGTGGGCGCCAAGATGATGCAGCGCGCCGGTATCGACCGGCTGGCAGCGCTGAACGCGGCGTTCGACGTCGTACGGCGCGGCGGTACCGTGTCGATCTCGGGCATCTACGGGGGCGCCACCGACCCGCTGCCGATGCTGAAGCTGTTCGACAAGCAGATTCAGCTGCGCATGGGCCAGGCGAACGTCCGCAACTGGGTCGACGACATCCTCCCCCTGCTGACCGACGACGACCCCCTGGGCGTGGACCACTTCGCCACCCACTCGCTGCCGCTGGAGCAGGCGCCGAGTGCCTACGGCACGTTTCAGCGCAAGGAAGACGGCATGGTGAAGGCCCTCTTGAAGCCTTCAGCGACCTAGCGTTCCGGGGAGGGGGTGCCCCTTGCTGCCGCCCGCAGTCCGCGGACGTGTTCTTGGCCTGTCGCGCAGTTCCCCGCGCCCCTGAGGGATGCTCCCTCTCGCTGCGGGACGCGCCCCGAAGGGGCGCGGGGAACTGCGCGCGCGACTACAGCGGACCCCGCAGTGCGCAACGGGCAGCAAGGGGCACCCCCTAATCGCGTAGGTCGCGGAGGCGGCGGAACTTGCCGACCGAGCGCTCGATGGTCTCCGGGTCGACGATCTGGGCCTCCACCGTGACGCCGATGCCCTCCTTGACGCGGCGCACAATGGTTTCCGCCGCATCCGCGCGCTGAGCGCCCGTGGCGGCGGCCCGCGCCTCCACCAGCACACTGAGGTGATCCAGCCGGCCCTGCCGGGTGAGCCGCAGCTGGAAGTGCGGGGCCAGCGCCGGGATCTCCAGCACGATCTCCTCGATCTGGCTGGGGAAGACATTGACGCCGCGCAGAATGATCATGTCGTCGCTGCGGCCGGTGATCTTCTCGATACGGCGGAACGCGGGCCGGGCCGTCCCCGGCAGCAGCCGCGTCAGATCGCGGGTGCGGTAGCGGATGACGGGCAGTGCCTGCTTGGTGAGCGTCGTCAGCACCAACTCGCCCCGCTCCCCCGAGGTGTACGGCTCCTCCCCCAGCGGGTCGACGATCTCCGGGTAGATGTGGTCCTCCCACAGGTGAAGACCGTCCTTGGTCTCCACGCACTCCTGGGCGACGCCCGGTCCCATCACCTCCGACAGCCCGTAGATGTCCACCGCGTGCAGGGCGAACCGCTCCTCGATCTCGCGCCGCATCGCCTCCGTCCACGGCTCCGCCCCGAAGATGCCGACCCGCAGCGAGGTGCCGCGCGGATCGATGCCCTGCCGCTCGAATTCGTCCAGCAGGGTGAGCATGTAGGTCGGCGTCACCATGATGATCTCGGGCCGGAAGTCCTGGATCAGCTGAACCTGCCGTGCCGTCATCCCGCCGGAGGCCGGAATGACGGTGCAGCCCGCCCGCTCGGCGCCGTAGTGCGCCCCCAGCCCGCCGGTGAACAACCCGTAGCCGTAGGACACATGCACCTTGTGGCCGGGCCGCCCACCCGCTGCCCGTATACAGCGCGCCACCAGGTCCGCCCAGGTGTCGAGATCGCGCTGGGTGTAGCCGACGACCGTGGGGCGCCCGGTGGAACCGCTGGAGGCGTGGATACGGCGTACGTCCTCCATGGGCACGCCGAACATCCCGAACGGGTAGGTGTCGCGCAGGTCGGCCTTGGTGGTGAACGGGAACTTCGCCAGATCGTCAAGGGTGCGGCAGTCCTCGGGTCGCACCCCTGCCGCGTCGAACTTCTTGCGGTACAGCTCCACGTCCTCATACGCGTGCCGCAGCGTACTGCGCAGCCGCTCCAGTTGGAGTCGCCGCAGCTCGTCCGTGCTCAGCAGCTCACCGTCGTCCAGCAGTTCGTCCATCTCGCCGTCCCCGTTCACTTCACCGGCGTCGCCGTACGGCTGCGTCCCCGGAACTCCGCGATCACCTGCTCGCCGCGCGCCACGGTGACGTCGTAGGTCCCGCTGCGGCCGTGTCGCGTGCGCTCCTGCGCCACGGCCGGCAACTCGTCACCCTCCCAGGCGGGCGCCACAAAGGTGATGTCCGCCCCTGCCGCCACCGTCACCGGGCCATGGCTGTTGCAGGCGCAGGCGGACCCGGTGTCCGCGAGGAGGAAGAGATAGCCGCCGTGGGCCGTCCCATGGCCGTTGACCATGTCGGCCCTGCCCCGCATCCGCACGGTCGCACATCTCTCACCCGCTTCGCATGAGGCCGATGCCCAGCGCGGCGGAGGCCCGGTCGGCACCGAGTATCGCGGCCACGGGCCAGGACCCGGTTCCCGCACCGTTCCCCACCTGCGACCTCCCGCCTCCGGCAGACACCGACCGACCATTCGGTGCGCCCAGTAATCCAGCGCGGGGTCCGGCCTGTCAAGACGGCTGCAGTGCTCTCTTCGGCAAACCGCTCGTCTCCATCCGCGACCGGGAACCAAACAGCCGCGAGACGGCGTGGAACGACACGTTCAGGTGTTCGTGCCCCGACTGTTCCGGCGGTGAGGGGAACGGCCGGCGATACGGGGCGGAGGAGAACGGCGGGCAATGGCTCTGACCTTGGAGATAGCCGCGATGCGTGCGGGGGACGGAAACCCAGGCGCGCTGCTGGGCGAGTTCCGGCGCACCGCGGTGCTGGTGCCGGCGGGCGGCCAGGACGCAGGTCAGCTGCTGACCCGGTCCTTCGGCGGGGTGCGCTGGATTCTCGCGTTCACCGACGAGGCGGCGCTGGCCCGGTTCGCGCGGGAGCCGGGCAGCGGCGGCTCGCCGGGCGCCGAGTGGCCGTATGTGTCCGTACTGGGTGCCCGGCTGCTGGACGCCGTGATCCCCGCGCTGGACGGCCCCACCGGCGTGTCAGTCGACATCGCCGACCAGGACGGCTCCATGCTCTTCCCGCCCGTGCCGGGCATCGTGCCGGACGAGGTGGCCGTGGGCGGAACCGGCGATACCAAGAGGCAGCCGGTCTGATGGGCAGCGGCGGCGGCAAGGACGACGGCGTCAACTGGAACGAGGAGTCCCTCGGCCTCATCGAGAAGGGCCTCAAAGGCGCCATCGACGAATTGAAGGCATCCGGCAGTTCCGCGACCTCCTCCCTCCAGGGCGCCGGTTTCGAAGAGCTGTCCCTCACCGGGATGGAGGCCGGGGACGGCGGGGTGGCCGTCGACTTCGAGGACTTCTGCGAGAAGTGGGAGTGGGGCGTACGCGCCCTGGTGCAGAACGCCAACGGGCTGGCCGAACGGCTGGGCCTGTCGGCGGGCATGGCCTACGAGGAGGACCAGTACGCAGCGGGAGCGCTGAAGGTGGGCCTCAACTCCATTCTGGTGACCGGCAATCCGCATGCCACGGAGGAGGAGATCACCAAGCAGGGCTGGGGCGACATCGTGAAGCCGGATGCACCGGACTGGAGCGGGGAGTCCTGGGACAAGGCGGGCGAGGACATCAAGCAGGACTGGAAGGACACCGGCCGGGAGCTCACCACCAAGGGCCGGGGCGGAATGTACATGGACATGGCGCAGAGAGCGTCAGGTATGAGTGACGAGCAGATCGAGGCCGAGCGGGACGAGTGGTTCGGCCCGTCGCCGGAAGAGCGCGCGGCGGCGCAGCAGCAGCAAGGGGGTCAGGGCTGATGGGCTGGGATCTGGTCCCGGATTCGTGGGAGGACAAGGCCGAGGATCTGACCGAGAAGGTCGGTGACGGCGTCGAGGGGTTCGGCAACTGGACGGCCGACCGTATGGACGACGCCGGCTGGGAGTCCGGCGGGGACTGGGTACGGGACAAGTCACGCTCGGCGGCGAACCGGATGGGCGCCGAGACAGCCGAGTTCCAGCTGGACGAGACCGAGGACCCCAAGAAGCTGGTCTTCGGCAGCCCCAGCAAGATCCGCTCCACCGCCACGCATCTGAGGAACTTCAAGACAGCCTTCGACAAGGTCGTCAAGGGCCTCAAGGGTCTGCACAAGGGGACGCTCAAGGGCAAGGCCGCCGACGCGTTCTGGGAGAAGGTCGGCCTGGAACCGGCCAAGTGGATCAAGGCGGCCGACGCCTGCGAGAAGGCGGCAGGTGCGCTGGAGGACTTCGCCCACACCGTGGAGTGGGCCCAGGGCCGGGCCCGGGAGGCGGTCGCCCAGTACAAGGACGACAAGAAGGACGAGGCGAAGGAGACGCTGCAGGAGGCGCGCACCCAGCGCAACACCGCTGCGGCCCGCGCCCAGAAGGCGATCAAGGCAGCCCGGGACGCGGCCCCGCCCAAGCCCGACTACTGGGACCAGGCCGGTGACGGCCTGGAGGGCCTCAAGCTGGACGCCGTCCACGTCTCCGGCGGCATCGTCAAGGGCACCGCGGGGCTGGTCAACTTCGTCCGCAGCGTCAACCCCGCCGACCCCTACAACCTCACTCACCCCGCCGAGTACGTCACCAACCTCAACTCCACCGTCACCGGACTGGCCCGGGTCGCCAACGATCCCGTCGGCACCGGCAAGAAGTTGTGGGACACCTTCCAGAAGGACCCCGCCGAAGGCGTGGGCCGCCTCATTCCCGAACTCCTCGGCACCAAGGGCGCCGGGGCCGCGATAAAGGCCGGGCGGGCGGGAAAGCTGACCAAGCTCGCCGACGACCTGCCCGGCGGGCGGGGCGCTCTCGACGGCAAGGGCGCGGAGGCCGCCGCCCGGGGTGCGAAGGAAACCCCGTGCAAGGGAACCGACCCGGTGGACCTGGCGACGGGTCGGATGTATCTGCCGCAGACCGATCTGTCCCTGCCCGGCTCCCTGCCGCTGGCGTTCACCCGTCGCGCGGAGTCCGGCTACCGGCTCGGCCACTGGTTCGGCCCGTCCTGGACCTCGACGCTGGACCAGCGTCTGGAGGTCGACGCGGAGGGCGTCGTCTTCGTCGGCGAGGACGGCCGGCTGCTGGCCTTCCCCCACCCGGCGCCCGGGGTCCCCACACTGCCGACGGCCGGTCCGGTGCGGATGCGGCTGGAGCGCACACCGGACCACGGCTACACGCTCACCGACCCGGACACCGGCTGGGTGCGGCACTTCGGACCCGCCCAGGGCGGGCCGGACGCCGAGGACGACGGTGTCGCGCGGATCGAGCAGCTCACCGACCGCAACGCCCACAGCATCACCTTCGAATACGACACGCAGACCGGCGCGCCCTCCCGTCTCGTCCACAGCGGCGGCTACGCGGTGGCGCTGACCGTCGAGGACGACCGGGTGACGGCGCTGTCCCTCGCGGGCGCGGACGGCGGCACGACGGTGATGCGCTACGGCTACACCGACGGCAATCTGACCGAGGTCACCAACTCCTCGGGCCGCCCGCTGCGCTTCGAGTACGACGACGAGCAGCGGATCATCGCCTGGACCGACACCAACGGCCGCCGCTACGACTACGTCTACGACAACCTGCACCGCGTCATCGCCGAAGGCGGCACCGCGGGCCATATGCAGATCCGCATCGACTACGACGGCACCGACGAAGCCACCGGCCACCGGGTCACCACGGTGACGACGCGCGACGGAAGCGCGACCCACCACCTGTTCGACGAGCGTGGCCACTCCATGGGCCAGATCGATCCGCTGGGCCACCGCACCCGCATCGAACGGGACCCGCACAACCGGCCGCTGACGCACACCGACGCGCTGGGCCGGACCACGACGCTGGGTTACGACGCGGAAGGCCGCCTCGCTTCGGTCACCCACCCCGACGGTGCCACCAGCACCATCGCCCGTGACGCGCTGGGCCGCCCGGTCGCCACCACGGAGCCGGACGGATCGGTGTGGCGCCAGGAGTGGGACGGCTACGGCAACCGGATCTCGGCCACCGACCCGGCGGGCAACACCACGCGCTACACCTACGACGGTCGCGGCCACCTCGCCTCAATCACCGACCCCCTGGGCGCGACCACCCGGGTGTGCTGCGGCCCGGCGGGCCTCCCCGTGGAGATCACCGACCCGCTGGGCGGTGTGACCCGCTACGAGCGCGACGCGTTCGGCCGCCCCGTGCGCATCACCGACCCCACGGGCGCCGGAACCGAGCTGGAGTGGTCCGTCGAGGGCCACCCTCTCCGGCGCACCGGCCCGGACGGCATGACGGAGCGCTGGGAGTGGGACGGCGAGGGCAACTGCGTACGCCATCTCAACGCGGCGGGCGCCGAGTCGGTGTACGAGTACGGCGACTTCGATGTCCTGGCCGCTCGCACGGACCCGGACGGGGTGCGCTACGAGTTCGCCTACGACGCCGAGCTGCGCCTGACCCGTGTCACCAACCCCCAGGGGCTGACCTGGGACTACACCTACGACCCGGTCGGCAGGCTGATCGCCGAGACCGACTTCGACAACCGTACACGCGGCTACGAGCTCGACGCCGCGGGCCAGCTGACGGCGCGGATCAACCCGCTGGGTGACCGGATCAGCTACGAGTTCGACGCCATGGGCCGGATGACCCGCAAGGACGCGGCGGGAAAGGTGACCACGTTCGCCTACGACGCGGCCGGCCGGCTGGCCGAGGCCGTCGGCACGGACGCGGAGGTGCGCTTCCAGCGCGACAAGCTGGGACGCGTCAAGGCGGAGATGGTCAACGGCCGGGTGGTGACCCACACCTACGACACGCTCGGCCGCCGTGTCCGCCGCACCACCCCCACCGGCGCCGTCTCCACCAGCACCTACGACGCGGCGGGCAGCCGCACCTCGCTGACGATCAACGGCCGCACCCTCGGCTTCGACCGCGATGCGATGGGCCGCGAGACGGAGCGCCGCATCGGTGACGCGGGTCTCGCCCTCCGGCAGCTGTGGGACCCGGCCGGACGGCTGACGGACCAGGCCCTGTCCCTGGCCGGCTCCGACCCCGTCCAGCAGCGCCGCTACTCCTACCGGCTCGACGGCCACCTGACCGCCGTCGACGATCTGCTGGCCGGCACCAGCACCTTCGACCTGGACGCGCTCGGCCGGGTCACCGCCGTCAACGCACGCAACTGGACCGAGCGCTACGCCTACGACGAGGCAGGCAACCTCACCCACGCCTCGTGGCCCGCCGAACACGCGCCCGAGGCCACCGGCGACCGCGCCTACGACGGCACCCGGGTGACCAGAGCGGGCAGCGTCCGCTACGAGCACGACGCGGCCGGCCGGCTCACCCTGCGCCAGAAGGCCCGGCTGTCGAAGAAGCCGGACACCTGGCGGTACACCTGGGACGCCGAGGACCAGCTGACCGAGGTCACCACCCCGGACCGCACGGTCTGGCGCTATCTGTACGACCCGCTCGGCCGCCGCACCGAGAAGTGCCGGATGGCGCCCGACGGCGAGACGGTGGTGGAGCGCACGGTCTTCACCTGGGAGGGCTCGACCCTCATCGAGCAGACCACCACCGGCACCGGCTCCTCGACGCCGGTCACCCTCACCTGGGACCACGAGGGCGACACACCACTCAGCCAGACCGAGCGCCGCCTGGACCAAGCCACCCAGCGCGAGATCGACGCGCGCTTCTTCGCCATCGTCACCGACCTTGTCGGCACCCCGACCGAACTCGTCGACGAGAGCGGCGAGATCGCCTGGCGCAGCCGCGCCACCCTGTGGGGCACCACCGGCTGGCGCGCCGACAGCACCGCGTACACCCCGCTGCGGTTCCCTGGCCAGTACCACGACCCGGAGACGGGCCTCCATTACAACTACTTCCGCCACTACGACCCGGAGACGGCGCGCTACGCGTCACCGGACCCCCTTGGTCTCGCCCCCGCGGCGAACCCGGCCGCCTACGTCCACAATCCGCAGGCATTCGTGGACGTTCTCGGGCTCGCCCCCGGCTGCGGACCGTCGCTGAAGGACCGGATCAAGGGCCTCTTCGGCCGCGGCGCCCGGGACGAGGCCCCGGCACCCGAGCCACCCCGCGAGCCGCTGGCCCTGCCTCCTGGCCGACCCGACATCGGCGAACCCGCCACCCTGTACGGCCCCTTCCACCGGAAGGGCTCCCCCACCCAGACCCCCGAGGTGGTGCAGCAGGTGCTGGACAGCGGTGAGCTGTGGGGGCGTCTGCCGCGTACCGGCACGGTGGAGGCGGCTCAGGCGCACGTCGGCCCGCTGCCGGCCGATGCCGTGCCCGGCAGCTTCGAGTTCTACACTTCGGTCCAGCCGACAGGGCTGTCGCACATGACGGGGTACTCCAGCTGGGAACTGGGAGGCCCAGGAGTCGGACATACATTCCACAACGGCGAGGACTTCGCCCGCATCCCGGTCTTCGTCACGGAGGTGAGATGACGATGGAGCGCGTCGACGCTGCACTGCTGCGCCGCAATGCGCAGGTCGCGTATCTGGACCTGAGTACGGAAGAGGCCGTACGGCGCTGGGGCGAGCCCGAGGTCACCTGGGATGACCTCGGGCCGTGGAACACCTTCGTCTTCCGCCTCGCGGACGGGACCCTGGCCGGGCTGGTACGCGAGGTCGAGAACGCGCCGAAGCCGGGGTACTTTCTGATCTCCGACGGTGACCCCGCCGAGGTGCTGCCGGTCTTTCTCTCGGAGGCCGACTTCGATGAGGGCCGCGTGCTGGAGCGGTACCCCGGGTGATCCCGGGGAGGGGGTGCCCCTGCCTGCGGCTTGCGGACTGCGGGTGTGTTGTGGCTAGTCGCGCAGTTCCCCGCGTCCCTGGCGGGGCGCGTGTGCGATGAACGCCGACCAGGCGGCCGGCGTGATGCAGAGGGAGGGGATGGTCGTGTCCTTGGAGTCCCGGACGTGGACCGCTCCGGGGAGGGTTGCGACCTCGACGCAGTCGTCTCCTTGAGGGCTGCTGTAGCTGCTCTTGAACCAGTTGAGCTCGGCGTCCTTGCTCATAGCGCTCCTCGCATTCGCTTCAGCAGGCTCAGGGAATCTGCCGGGGTGAGAGCCTGTGAGCGCAGTTTTGCATACCGCATGTGCAAGCGGCTGAGTGCGCCGTCGTCAGTGATGAGTTGACCGGTCTCTTGTCCTTCTACGTAACCGAACCACCGATGTTCGGGCGTCTCCAACAGCCGGAACGGCCCTGCCACGCCGGCATGTCCGTACGGCTGCACCAAAGGCATGACCTGGAGTTCCAGCGACGCGATGTCAGCACAAGCGATCAAATGGTCGAGCAGTTCCCGAGCCACTTCGTCCCCACCCGTGCGGCGCTCCAACACGGCTTGCTCAAGGATGAAGCTGAACGTGACCGGCCGCTTCCGAGTCAACAACTGCTGCCGTTCCAGCCGATCCGCAATCAGCTCCTCAATCTCTTCCTCCGTCGGCAATGGCGGCGTCCCTAGGATCAACGCCCGCGCATACGCCTCGGTCTGCAAGAGCCCCGGGACCACTCGGCTCTCGTAGGTGTACAGGCTGAGCGCCGTGAGCTCCATCTTGGCCAACTGGCGGAACCAGGCGGCGATGCCGTTGCCCCTCGACAGATGCTTCACGGCTTCCCTCAGGGCACCACCCGCGTCGAAGTCCCGCTCCGCCCGTTCAATGAACCGAGGGGGAGGAAACCTCCGTCCCTGCTCGACACCCGCACACGTACTTAACGAGTAGCCGGAGCGCTCGGCCCACGCCTCCTGCGTGAAGCCCGCACGTTTACGCAACTGCTTCACAACGGCGCCGAATGTACAGAGACTGTCCGAACGTTCTGGCTCCCTCCCTCCACCGCCGCGCTCTTCCTCACCCTCGTCGTAGTCGGCCACTTCCGGCCACCTCCCTGTGGCGGGGGAACGTCCCCAACTCACCCAGGGTTACGGGCCATTGCCCGCACTGTCCACACTCCGCACCCCTACGCTTGCGCAGCGTAGGGGTTGCTGAGCTGGTCGCGGGAGGCTGCCGAGGGCCAACGTGACGGCCATGTATCAGCGTCAGCCACTCTCTCCGGCTCGCTCGGCCGCTACCGAGCGTATGTTCGTACAGCGGTTCTCCGCCACCCGGCGGGGCGCCCGCCTGGCGCGACTGCTCGCGCTGCACCAGTTCGACGCATGGGGACTCCCCTACGGCAGCGAGCGCAGCGACAACGCGGCTGCCGTCGTCGCCGAGCTCGCCGCGAACGCGGTACTGCACGGGCGGGTGTCCGGGCGGGACTTCGAGCTGGCGCTCAGCCGCCCGCAGGGCTCCGTGCTCATCGAGGTGACGGACACGCTGGGTGAGGCGGCACCGCCGGCGACCGCGCCGACGTGCCCGGGGCCGGACCAGGAGTCGGGGCGTGGCCTGCTGCTCGTCGCGGCGCTGGCGGCCGACTGGGGCGTACGCGCCCGCACGCCGGCCGCTCCCGGGAAGACGGTCTGGGCCCGGTGCCCGGCCTAGCGGGCCCGGTCCCGTCGGCGCTGTAGCCTTGCTGGCCTGTTGCCGGGGCAGCCCCGCCCACGGCGTGAGACGGCACGAGGGACCCATGCACGACAGCCGCCGCCAGCTGCCCCAGCTGCTGACCGAAGCCCGGCGCTGGTTCGAGGACGGCTTGCTGGCGGCGCTGGAGGCGGCCGGTGCCGCGCCGGTCTCCCCGACGCAGGCGCAGCTGTTCTCCGTGCTGGACGAGGCGGGCACCACCGTCTCCGAGCTGGCCCGCCGGATGGGCGTCACCCGGCAGACCGCGCACCAGGCCGTCCACAGCCTGGTCGCCGCAGGTCTTCTGGAGCAGGCCCCCGACCCGGCTTCGGCCCGTCGGCGTCTGATCCGCCGTACCCAGGAGGGCGCCCGGGTGCATGCCCGTGCGGAGCGGGTGCTCGCGGCGCTGGAAGGGCGGCTCGCCGAGCGGATCGGTGCGGAGCAGGTCGCGGCGCTGCGGGCGGCCCTGGAGGCGGCGTGGGGCCCGCCGCCCGACGTGCGGCCGGAGTGAGGCCGTCACTCGTACGCCGCCGTCCCGCTTGCACCGGGCCATGGGCGTACGGAGGGTGGGCGCGAGGGTTCCGGCGAGAGGAGCGTCCATGCCACGCCTTGGCGGGCCGCGTTGCCGAGCCGGTCTGGCAGCCGCCGCACTGGCCCTGGTCACGGCCGTGAGCGGATGCGGCGGCGACGACGACTTCAATCTGCCGGACTGGGACGCCCCGGGCCAGAACGCCCGCGTCGGGGACCTGATGCTCAGGTACGCGCATCTGGCCGAGCCGCGCGACGGGCCGTGGCGGGCGGGGGACGACGTGCCCGGCTATGTCCGGCTCTACAACAAGGGCCAGAAGGACGACAAGCTGGTCGGCGCCAGTTCGCCGGCCGCCGCCTCCGTGCAGCTCGTCGGGCCGGACGGTGAGCCGCGCGGGGACGGTGTGCGTCTTCCTGCGGGCAAGCTCGTCGGGCTGGAGTCCGGCAAGAACCACCTGCTGCTGCGGGACCTGCGCAAGCAGGTCAGGGGTGGTGAGTACATCAAGATCACCTTGCGGTTCCGGGACGCCGGGTCGACGACCTTCAACATCGCGGCGCAGCGGCCGCAGTACGACAAGAGTCCCTCGCCCACCGAGTGACCGCACCTCAGTGGCGACTGCTGCGGCGCCGGTCGAGTCGGCGCCATCGCGCCCTTGTCCAGGCGGCGGCCAGCAGCACCAGCGTCCGCAGCCCGATCACCACAGGTGGGAGGAGGTAGGCCATGGACGACCATGTGCTGCCCCGTTCGAGCCTGTCGGTGGGCAGCGGGTCGAGTCGGCCACGGGGGTCGTAGGTGACCTGGATGCGCTCGCCTTCGTCGGCGCGCTTCTTCTTCAGCGTCATCGAGTCGGGCCGCCCGGCGGCGCAGTCGAGCTTGTGCTTGTAGTCGATGGTGGTGGTCGTGTGGGTGATTCCGTTGCTGTCGGTGTAGGTGCTCTCGTGCACCTGCCGGTCGACGTCCAGCACCGTGCAGCGGGTGGCCTTCCCCCGGCTGCGCAGGGTTTCGTCGTCCACCGCGGCGGCCACCCCGAGCACGGCGCCGGCCAGCAGCACGCTGGTCAAGATCGCCACGAGCGGCTGGAAGGGGTGGTCCGGGTCGGAGAGGAAGCCCGTGCCGAAAGCGCCGAGGAAGGCGATGATGACCAGCGCGTTGCCGACGTACACGCTGCTGTCCGGTCCCCCGTTGACGGCGTACGAAGCGCCTCCGTAGGCCATGCCGACGATGAGCAGGGGCGCGCCGACGGCCCCCATCGCGTGGAAGAGCACCACCGGCCATCTGCGTCGCCGCGTTGTGTGGACGTACACAGCAACCACCCCCTGTCGCAGAGGGTTTACCCCGTGTGGCGTTCAACCGCCAGCTTTGGCCAGTTTTTCGGCAGCCTCCGTCAGCTCTTCCTCGTCCCAGCGGTCCCGCTGCCAACGGCGCTCGGGCCACCGCCACTGGTAGCCGGCCAGCAGCGGCAGGACATCCGCCAGGGTGTGTTCGGCGCGGCCGAGCACCTCGCGGGTGACGACCAGCGCGGAGGCGGGCGGCACGTGCCCGGTGAACAGCCGTTCCAGCACGGCAGGCAGTCCGTCTGCGGCGTATGTCGTACGGCACTCGTCGGTCAGCGGCGCAAGCCATCTCGCGTACGACAGATAGCAGGCCGACTCCCCGTCGGCGCCGTCCAGCGCAAAGGTGGGGGCGAGGGCGCGGACGAGGCGCTGCCCGCCGTCGAGGGCGGGCACGGGCAGCCCCGGGTACTCCTTGGTGAACTCCGACCAGTCGGTGCTGCCCACCTCGTACCCGAACCCGTCCAGGAACAGCGGATTGCGGTCGTAGTAGCCGTGGTCCACACCGCGGAAGACGGCACGCAGCAGGTCGAACGGAAGGGAGACCCGCGCGTCCTCGGCGAGCAGGACCGCGTCATAGAGGTCCTTCGCCTCGGGGTGCATGTCGCTGGCCAGCCACAGGATCTTCCAGGCGAGGGAGAGTTCGCGGGTGGCCGCGCGCACGGACAGCGGCGCGTCGTCGGCCGCACCCTGCGGGCGGGGTATCGCGGTGGGGACGGCGGGCGCGGGCAGGGGCTCGTTGAAGACGAAGTCCAGCTGGACGGCGCCGCCGGGCGGCAGGCCCTCGGCCGTCCACGGGATGACCAGGCGGCGCCCCGGCACCCGGTCGTACGTCCAGATCTCATCGGTCACCGCGCCCCGCGCATCCAGCCGGACATCGCCGTCCGCCGTGCGGGAGCCGAGGTCGGCACGGCGGGCGAGGTCGTCCAGCATCCGGCCGGTGCGCTCGTCCTCCAGCCGCCAGTCCGCCGGCTCCACAACGAAGTCGAGGTCCCCGGGCTCCCGCGCGGCCGTCCCGTACCAGACGCGCAGCAGCACGCTGCCGCGCAGCACCAGGTGTGCGCGCCACGGCGAGTCGGCGACGGCGGCCAGCACCAGGTCCAACGCCCGGCGGCGTGCCGCGTACCAGCGCTCGCCGGTGGCCGCGTCGGCGAACTGCGGGTTGCCCAGCCGCATCGCCCTGGCGTGATGCAGGGCCGACGGGTCGAAGACCGCGCGCTGCACGACGGCTTCGCCCCGCACCGGCCGCAGGGTGGGGGGCAGTGCGAGACCGTTGCGGGTCGCTTCGTCCGGGGGCTGGTGCGGCACCGCCTTCTCCGGGGGCCAGGGGCCGTCTCCGAGTCCCTCCCACTGCGAACCGCTCATGGCCGTGCCCCTTCCCCCTCGTCGATCCATCCGGCGTCCAGTGTCTGAGCGCTGTCGTGGACCACGAACTCCCGCTCCACCGAGAGGGTCTCGTACCCACGAGCGGCCAGCTCGGCAAGGAGCGCTTCCAGCCGCCGCCCCGCTGTGGCGCTGCCGACCTCGCGGCAGCGCTGGGTGACGAACTGCTCCCGCTGCCCGTCGTCGCGCACACGGCGGGCGTTGCGGGACAGATGGGCGGCGTGCCGGACGGCGCACCGAGCCGGTCCGGCCGGGTCGGCGTCCGGCGGCAGGAGCAGCTTGACGTGGTGCTCGAAGTAGTACCCGGGGCCGAGCGCCGCTCCCTCGGCGTCGGTGGCCGGCACCCCTCGCGCCCAGGGTGCCGCCTCCACCTTGACGCGCACGACCGGGCAACCGGCGGCGGACAGTTCGTCGGCCGCCGACCGGGCCGCCGCCAGCGCCGCGCCCACGGTGCAGTGCCCGACGGTGAAGGTGGCCATCGGCTGGAGGGGAGTGCGGCCCCGGTCCAACACGATGCAGGCGTACTTCCATCCCCGTCCGGCCGCGTGGGCGGCGAGCGCTCCGGAGCCCACGGCGGGGCTGGAGCCGTCGACGGTCAGATGGATCTCGAACTCGCCCGCGAACACGTCCACGGAAGTGTCCACGGAAGCGAGCCCGGGCGCCGGGGAGGCAGCAGATGAGGCGCACACGCGTGTGATCGTCTCAGACCTGTTCGCCCCAGGAGGGCCCGTGGTCGCGCAGATACGTGTACAGCGCTCCGGAGCCCTCCAGCATCGCCGTCGTACGCGTCGTCAGCTCCTGGGCGCGGTGGTCGAGCGCCGCACGCAGTTCGGCCGTACTGCCGGACTCCCGGAGTCCGCCCAGGACGGTGCGGATCTGGGGCAGCGGATAGCGGCTCTGGCGGAGCAGCGCGATGAGGCGGGCGTCGCGGATCTCGGCGGGGCCGTAGCGGCGGTAGCCGGTGACCGGTTCGCGGCGCGGGGTCAGCAGCCCGGCCGACTCCCACACCCGCAGCGCGGAGGGCCGCAGCCTCAGTTGGTGTGCCAGCTCCCCGATGCGCAGGGCTGAGCGGGACGGTGCCGCCTCCTCGGGGGCCCGCTCGGCCGTCGCCGTGAGCGCCTCGCTCGCCGCGTGCAGGGAGCGGCGCTGCTCGTGCAGGGTCGCATGGCTCTCGTTCACCAACGCCAGCGCGGCGGGCACCTCGCCGGCGTGCACGGCGTGCAGGATGCGCCGGGCGGGGTCGAAGCCGTAGCCCTTCGTCAGGGCACGGTAGGTGAGGAGGGCCGCGCGATGGCGGGACGTGAAGAGGCGGTAGCCGGAGGCGGTGCGTTCGGCGGGCGGCAGGATGCCCGCCTCCTCGTAGTTGCGTACCTGCTGCGTCGAGATTCCGGCGGCCCGCGCGAGGTCCACGGAGCGCAGGGTCCGCCGCTCCTCGCGGGTTCCGCGCTCCCCCATGCCCGGTCTCCTTCAGCTGTGCCGCGCTCGCCGTCTTCGGTTCGAAGGTTAGGCGAGGCCGGGGGGCGGCGGTGTCCTCCTGCGGCGAGAGCGGTGAGCGCCGTCATCCAAGAGGGGGATTTGCGGGGGCGCGTTGCGACGCCCCCGTTCCCTGGGCACCGAGGAAGGCGGACGATGCGGTCATCGGTCCCCATCCGGGACAGTGCCTGACAAAAGAGGTGTCCGCATGCTCCGTACCGCCGCGCTCCGTACCACCCGTATCCGTCGTGTCCTCCCGCTGTGTGCCGCCGGGGTGGCGGCTGTGGCGCTGTCGTTGGCCGCGCCGAGCGCACAGGCGGCGCCGTCCGGCCAGCCGACACCCGGGCAGCCGAGGCCCGGACAGGTGGCGCCCGGGCAGGTGGCGCCGCAGGTGTACGCGCCGCCCGCCGGCGCGCAGGCCGGGCCGGCAGCCGCAGCCGAGCGCCGCCACACCGGCCGGGAGATCCACCGCTTCCTCACCTGGTTCTACGGCGAGCACGGGCCCACCGACTCCCAGCGGGAGCACTTCGTCTCCGACTTCCTCAAGCAGAAGCAGGCGGACAACCCCGACCACGACGTGCTGCTGTGCGCCCAGAACACGCCGCAGAACATCGAGGTCGGACCGGTGACCGTCGCGCAGTCCGCCGGGGTCGGCTGGGCGACGGTGACCGCGTACTGGGCGGACGGCACCACCAGCACCTTCACCGGCTACGTCGCTCTAGACTCTCACCCGATCGAGTTGCACGACGTCGTGTGTGCTCAGTGACGGTTCAAACAGCGGAGTGACATGGGTGTGGGGGCGGACGTGGGACCGGACGACTGGCCCCGCACCGAGGCGGAGGCCGTCGCCGTGCAGGAGCGGCTGCGCGAGAGCGCCGACCTGGTCGGGCCGGGCCCCGACCCCGACCAGGTGCGCACCGTCGCCGGGGTCGATGTCGCCTACGCCGACGGCGGCGAGCTGGTGGCCGCCGCTGTGGTGCTGGACGCGGCCACGCTGACGGTGGTGGACGAGTCCGTGTACGTGGGACGTACCCGGTTCCCGTACGTCCCGGGGTTGTTGGCGTTCCGCGAACTGCCCTCCGTCGTCGCCGCGCTGCGGGGCCTGTCGCGGCATCCGCGGCCGGATGTCGTGGTGTGCGACGGCTACGGCGTCGCACATCCGCGCCGCGCCGGACTCGCCGTCCACCTGGGCGTGCTGACGGGTATCGCCTGCTTCGGGGTGGCCAAGACGCCGTTCCTCTTCGACTACGACGAGCCCGGCCAACAGCGGGGCGCGTGGGCACCGCTGACGATGGACGGCGAGCAGGTGGGGCGTGCGCTGCGCACCCAGGACGGGGTCAAGCCGGTGTTCGTCTCCGTCGGAAGCGGCATCGGCCTCGACAACGCCGGGGCCCTCACCTTGCGGCTGGCCCCCGCCTACCGCCAGCCCGAGACCACCCGCCGGGCGGACCACTTGGCGCGTCAGCGGCTGGCCGAACGGTCCGGCTGAGGCCGCTCGCGGGCAGCGTCCGCGCCATGGGCGGCATCCGCGCCATGGGCGGTGTCCGGGCCGTGGGCGGTGTCCGGGCCGTGGGTGACGCGGATCTTGGACTGACCGTGCGGCAGTTCCTCCCAGTCGGCCATGAAGCGCGCCGCCAAACCGTGCTTCTCGGCCAGCCCCACCAGTGTCTCGGTGCGGTAGTAGAAGTCCTCCCGCAACACCTGGTGCTCCTTGCCCTCGGTGCGGTCGAACGTGAAGTCGAACCAGCCGCCCGGCGCCAGCACCCGGCCGACATGGGCCAGACACTCTTCGATGACCGGAAGCGGGGAGTGCGAGAAGACACTGTGTGCGTGGACGACGTCGAAGTGCGCGTCGGGCAGGAAGCGGAGCGTCAGATCGCTGACCGGGGTCAGTGTGGGGAGCTTCTTCTGCAACTCCATGCGCACCATCGTGTCCTGCGCGGCGGCGAGGATGTCGGGCGATATGTCGATGCCGTAGTAGTGCCCCGGCTCCAGATGCCGGATGAACCGCCACCCCGCGCGCAGATTGCCGCAGCCGATCTCCAGCATCCGGTGCTCGGGCCGCAGACCATGGGCGAGCAGATAGTCGAACTGCATCGCTCCCAGCGCCAGCCACCGGTCATGGCTGGCGCTGCCGACCGCCGCCTTAGGGTCGGCACGGGTGTCGGAGCGCATCACCGCCCGGTAGTAGGAGATGTGGTCGGGCCAGCGGTGGCGCAGCCACGCGTCCCTGGCGGCACGGACCAGATGGCGGGGGACCCGCTCGGGGTGGCGCAGCGCGTACAGGACGCGGTGCCCCAGGGCAGCGCGGTTGACGGTGACGTTCTTGGCGGGCACGCGGATCTCCTTCTCGTCGTCCGGCCGGGGCGAGGGCCCTGCGGCCGGCAGGCACGTGCTGCCAGCTTCGGTGCACACGCCGCGGCGGGACGCGGCCGAACGGATACCGTCCGGGGAAGGTCCGGTGGATGCCGGTGTCATCCGATCGGTTGATGCGACCCGGCATCCGGCCTGCCCAGCATGGGTGGGCAGGCGACAGGGCACGCGGACGCGCCCCGAAGGGGCGCGGGAAGCTGCTGCCCCCGCAACGACAACGAGCCGGCGTCCTGCGACCGCCGGGCCGGGGCAGAAGGGCATGACCGATGGGTGAGCGGACGGATCCGGACGGACGGTGGCTGACGACGGTCATGCACGCCGCGTTCTTCCTGCTGCTGGGCTCCTCGCTCGCCCGCTTCCTCACCTACGACCGGGACGACAGCCACACCCCCTGGATCATCACGCTGTTCGCCCTCTTCGGTCTGCTCTACATACTGGGACGGGCACGGGCACCCGCGCCTCGCCCCGGCAGCCGGCCCACCGCCCGGCACCTGGTCTGGCTGGGCGCGGTGTCGGCGGTCTGGATCGTGCTGCTCGCCCTCGCGCCGAGCGCCACATGGTGCGCCATGCCGCTGCTGTTCGCCGGGCTGCACACGCTGCCCGCCCGGATCGCGGTGCCGGTGGTGGCCGTTCTCACCGCGCTGGTGGTCGCCTCCCAACTGCGGGTCTCGCAAGGCGCGCTCAATCCGAACATGGTGGTCGCGCCGCCGGCCATCGCCGCCGTCGCCACCGCCGTGCTGGTCCATCTGCAGCGCCAGGCGGCCCGGCAGCGGGTACTGATCGAGGACCTGATCCGCACCCGCCGGGATCTGACGGCCACGGAGCGGCGGGCCGGCACCCTGGCGGAGCGGCAACGGCTGGCCACCGAGATCCACGACACCCTCGCACAGAGCCTGTCCAGCCAGCAGATGCTCCTTCAGGCCGCCGAACGCGTCCGGGGGACGGACCCGGACGCAGCCGGCGGCTATGTACGGGAGGCGGCCGAGGTCACCTCCCGGAGCCTGGCCGAGGCCCGCCGGTTCGTCCACGATCTCGCCCCGGCGGACCTGGCCGACAGCTGTCTGGCCGACGCGTTGAGCGCCCTCGCCGACCGGGAGAGCGGTGCGGGCCTGGCAGTGGTCTTCCGGCTCGACGGCACCCCGGGCCCGTTGCCGGATCGGGTCGAGGCGCAGCTGCTGCGCATCGCACAGGGCGCGCTGGCCAATGTGCGCGAGCACGCGGCGGCGACCCGGGCCGTGGTGACCCTGACCTGCCAGGAGGACCGGATGTCGCTGGACATCGCGGACAACGGCCGCGGTTTCGCGCCGGCCGGCCCCTCGGCCGGCGCCCTGGGTGCGGACCGGGCGCGGGGGCACGGGCTCCCGGCCATGCGGGTGCGGGCGGCGCAGCTGGGCGGCGCGCTCACCGTGGAGTCCACGCCGGGCGAGGGCACCGTCGTATCGGCGTCCGTCCCCCTCGCCCAGCACGCTTTCAGGACACCGCTGGAGGCCACCTCGTGACCTCGCCGTCCTCGTCGCCGATCCGGCTGCTGCTGTGCGACGACCACGCCGTGGTCCGTGCCGGGCTGCGCGCGCTGCTGGCCAGCGCCGACGGTTTCGAGGTGGTGGGCGAGGCCGGCAGCGGCGAGGAGGCCCTGGCCCTGGCCGCCCGCCTCCGGCCCGACATCGTGCTGATGGATCTGCAGCTCGGCGACGGTATGGACGGGGTCACGGCCACCCGGCGGCTGGCGGCGGGCGGCGCGGAGCGCGACGGGGACTGCGGCCCGTCCGGCCCGCGCGTCCTGGTGCTCACCATGTTCGACACGGACGCCGACATCAGCCGTGCCATCGAGGCGGGAGCCGCCGGCTATCTGCTCAAGGCCGAGCGCCCCGAGGAGCTGTTCGCGGCGATCCGCAACGCCGCGTCGGGCCGCACCGCGCTCTCCGCCCCGGTCGCCGACCGGGTGCTGGCCCAACTGCGCAATCCGCGCCCCGCGCTGTCCGAACGGGAGCGTGACATCCTCCAGCAGCTGGCGCGCGGCCTGGGCAACCGGGAGATAGCCCGCGCTCTTTTCATCAGCGAGGCCACGGTCAAGACCCACCTGGGGCGCATCTACGGCAAGCTGGGGGTGGACACCCGGGCGGGAGCGGTGGCGGTCGCCAAGGAACAGCGCCTGCTGCCATGACGCCTACGGGGTGTCCCGCGACTCCTGCGTACCCGGCATGGTGGGCTGCACTTGCCCACCCTGCGCCCTGGGGGCACCTCCCGGCCGGAGGCTGGGGGAGCACCCGCAGCCCGCAGCGGACAGGCAGGGGCAGCCTCCCAAGCGGACGCAGCGCTCCGCCCAGAAGAGTGCAAGGTCACACAGATGAGCTGGTGCTACTCGCCGGTCACCTCGCCTAACCTGCGGCCATGACGGTCCCGCCTGAAGAAGGGCTCTCCCTCGCACAGGACTTTCCGGAGGCGACGTACGAGCAGTGGCAGCAGCTCGTTTCCGGGGTTCTGCGCAAGACGGGAGCGAAGGTCCCGGACGATTCCGTGCCCGAGTCCGCCCTCACCACGACGCTTGCCGACGGCATCGAAGTACGCCCCCTCTACACGAGGACGAACGGGAACGGCCGCCCGCGCGGTTTTCCCGGGTCCGCGCCGTTCGTCCGCGGGGCGCGGCCCGAGGGCAACGCCGCACGGGGCTGGGACGTGCGGCAGCGGCATGCGCGTACCGACGCCGCCGGGACCCGCGAGGCCGTACTCGGCGACCTGGAGAACGGCGTCACCTCGCTGTGGCTGACGGTGGGCGAGGGCGGGCTGCCCGTCGGGGAGCTGGGGCGTGCGCTGGAGGGCGTGTACCTCGATCTGGCGCCCGTCGTGCTGGACGCGGGCTCCGAGTTCGGACAGGCCGCGGCGGAACTGCTGCGGCTGCGAGGACAGCAGACCGACGGCGGCGCCGCCCCGGACAGTGTGCTGGGTGCCGACCCCCTGGGGTACGCGGCGCGTACGGGCGCCCACGAGGCGGCACCCGAACTGCGCCGCGAGGCCGCCGCGCTGGCGGCCCGGTGCCACGGTGAGCAGCCGGGGCTGCGCACCTATGTGGTGGACACCCTGCCGTACCACGAGGCCGGTGGCTCGCCCGCGCGGGAGCTGGGGTACGCGCTGGCGACCGGGGTCGCCTATCTGCGGGACATGGCCGAGGCAGGGCTGCCGGTGGAGGCGGCCTGCGGGCAGTTGGAGTTCCGGTACGCGGCAACGGCCGACCAGTTCGCCACCATCGCGGCGCTGCGCGCGGCGCGCACGCTGTGGTCGCGGGTGGTGCAGGCGTGCGGTGCCCCCGCGTACGCGGGGGCGCAGCGGCAGCACGCGGTGACCTCTCCGGTGATGATGACCCGCCGCGATCCGTGGGTGAACATGCTGCGCACGACGGTCGCCACGCTGGCGGCCGGTGTCGGCGGCGCGGACGCGGTGACGGTGCTGCCGTTCGACGACGCGCTGGGACTGCCGGACGCGTTCGCCCGGCGTATCGCCCGCAACACCTCCACCATCCTGCTGGAGGAGTCCCACCTGGCCGGGGTGATCGACCCGGCGGGCGGCTCCTGGTACGTGGAGTCCCTCACCGACGAGCTGGCGCGTACGGCCTGGGCGCACTTCCAGGAGATCGAGGGCGCGGGCGGGATGGCGGCGGCGCTGCTCGACGGGCTGGTGGCCGAACAGCTGCGCGTCGGCTGGGCGGAGCGCAGCAGGGCGCTGGCCCGCAGGAGCGAACCGATCACCGGGGTGAGCGAGTTCCCGCTGCTGGACGAGCGTCCCGTCGAGCGGGAGCCCGCGCCCGAGCGGCCGGGCGGTGGGCTGCCCCGAGTACGCAGGGACGACGCCTACGAGGCGCTGCGGGCCCGCTCGGACGCCCACCTGGCGGCGACCGGCGCCCGCCCGAAGCTGTTCCTGGCCGCGCTGGGCCCGGCCGCCGCGCACACCGCGCGGGTGTCGTTCGTCGCCAACCTCGCCCGCGCCGGCGGTATCGAGCCGGTACACGATCCGGTGACGGTGGACGCCGACAGCGCCGCGGAGGCCTTCTCCGGCAGCGGCGCCCGGATCGCCTGCCTGTGCTCCAGCGATGCGCTCTACGCCGAGCAGGCGGCCGGTGTCGCCGCCGCGCTCAAGGCGGCGGGCGCCGCGCGGGTGCTGCTGGCGGGGAAGCCGAAGGACGCCGAGCGGCGCGCGGAGTTCCTGGGCGCCGGGGTCGACGAGTTCGTCCACGCGGGCGGCGATGCCGTCGCTGCCCTCACCTCCCTTCTCGACCGCATGGGGGTCGCCGCATGAGCATCCCGGACTTCACAGCCGTCAGCTTCGACCCCGAGCGGTCCGGCGACGACGCCGGCGGCGGCACGGCCCAGCGGTGGAGCGAAGCGGTCAAGGAGCGCACCGGGCGCGCCGTGCCGGATCTGGACTGGCACACGCCCGAGGGCATCGCGGTCAAGCCGCTGTACACCGACGAGGATCTGCGTGGGCTCGACTTCCTCGACACCTACCCGGGCATCGCCCCCTATCTGCGCGGCCCGTACCCGACGATGTATGTCAACCAGCCGTGGACGGTCCGTCAGTACGCGGGCTTCTCCACCGCCGAGGAGTCCAACGCCTTCTACCGGCGCAACCTGGCGGCCGGGCAGAAGGGCCTGTCCGTCGCCTTCGATCTGCCCACCCACCGGGGGTACGACAGCGACCATCCGCGGGTGACGGGCGATGTCGGCATGGCGGGCGTGGCGATCGACTCGCTCTACGACATGCGGCAGCTCTTCGACGGCATTCCGCTGGACCGGATGACCGTCTCGATGACGATGAACGGCGCGGTGCTGCCGGTACTGGCGCTCTACATCGTCGCCGCCGAGGAGCAGGGCGTGCCGCCCGAGAAGCTGGCAGGGACCATTCAGAACGACATCCTCAAGGAGTTCATGGTCCGCAACACCTACATCTACCCGCCGCAGCCCTCGATGCGGATCATCTCCGACATCTTCGCGTACACCTCGCAGAAGATGCCGCGCTACAACTCCATCTCCATCTCGGGCTACCACATCCAGGAGGCCGGGGCGACGGCCGATCTGGAGCTGGCGTACACCCTGGCGGACGGGGTGGAGTATCTGCGCGCCGGGCTGGCGGCGGGGATGGACGTGGACGCCTTCGCACCGCGGCTGTCGTTCTTCTGGGCGATCGGCATGAACTTCTTCATGGAGGTCGCCAAGTTGCGCGCGGCGCGGCTGCTGTGGGCGAAGCTGGTCAAGCAGTTCGACCCGCGCAACCCCAAGTCGCTGTCGCTGCGCACCCACTCGCAGACCTCCGGCTGGTCGCTGACGGCGCAGGACGTGTTCAACAACGTCACCCGTACGTGTATCGAGGCGATGGCCGCCACCCAGGGCCACACCCAGTCGCTGCACACCAACGCGCTGGACGAGGCGCTGGCGCTGCCGACGGACTTCTCCGCGCGGATCGCCCGCAACACGCAGCTGCTGCTGCAGCAGGAGTCGGGCACCTGCCGGGTGATCGACCCGTGGGGCGGCAGCGCCTATGTGGAGCGGCTGACCCACGATCTGGCACACCGCGCGTGGCAGCACATCGAGGAGGTCGAGGCGGCGGGCGGGATGGCCAAGGCCATCGACGCGGGCATTCCCAAGCTGCGCGTCGAGGAGGCCGCCGCCCGCACCCAGGCCCGTATCGACTCCGGGCGGCAGCCGGTGATCGGCGTCAACAAGTACCGCGCGGCCAGCGATGAGCAGATCGATGTGCTCAAGGTCGACAACTCGGCGGTGCGCACCCAGCAGATCGAGAAGCTGCGGCGGCTGCGTGCCGAGCGCGACGAGGGTGCCTGCCGTGCCGCGCTGGACGCGCTCACCCGGGCGGCCGAGGCGGGCTCCGGGCCCGGCCTGGAGAACAATCTGCTGGCGCTGGCGGTGGACGCGGCGCGTGCCATGGCCACCGTCGGGGAGATCTCGGACGCCCTGGAGAAGGTGTACGGGCGGCACGCGGGGCAGATCCGTACGATCTCCGGTGTGTATCGCGAGGAGGCAGGAGTGTCGTCGTCGCTGGCGCGCACCAGGGAGCTGGTGGACGCCTTCGAGGAGGCCGAGGGCCGCAGGCCGCGGCTGCTGGTGGCCAAGATGGGGCAGGACGGGCACGACCGGGGGCAGAAGGTGATCGCCACCGCCTTCGCCGATCTGGGTTTCGACGTCGATGTCGGCCCGCTGTTCCAGACCCCGGCCGAAGTGGCGCGGCAGGCCGTGGAGGCGGACGCGCACATCGTGGGCGTCTCCTCGCTGGCGGCCGGGCACCTGACGCTCGTACCGGCGCTACGGGAGGAGCTGGCGGCCGCGGGCCGGGACGACATCATGATCGTCGTCGGCGGAGTGATCCCGCCCGCCGATGTGGAGCCGCTGCACGAGGCGGGGGCGACCGCTGTCTTCCCACCCGGGACGGTCATCCCGGACGCGGCCTACGATCTGGTGCGCAAGCTGGCCACCGAACTGGGCCACGACACTCTCGGCGGCAGCGAGCCCGGCCGGGACGATTCCGAAGGCCGTGAGGGCTGAGCGAGTGCCCCGGACGATCGACCTCGACAGCTACACCAAGGGCGTGCTGGAGGGCTCCCGCGCCCATATCGCCCGCGCCATCACGCTGGTCGAGTCCCGCAGGGCCGACCACCGGGAACTGGCCCAGCAGTTGCTGACGACGCTGCTGCCGCACGCGGGCGGTGCCCGGCGGGTGGGGATCAGCGGGGTGCCGGGGGTCGGCAAGTCGACGTTCATCGACGCGCTGGGCACCTTGCTGACCGAGCGCGGGCACCGGGTGGCCGTACTGGCGGTGGACCCGTCCTCCAGCCGTACGGGCGGCTCCATCCTGGGCGACAAGACCCGGATGGAACGGCTGGCGGTCAACCCCGACGCGTTCGTCCGCCCCTCCCCCACCGCCGGGACGCTCGGCGGCGTCGCCAAGGCCACCCGCGAGACGATGATCGTGATGGAGGCCGCCGGCTACGACGTCGTCCTGGTGGAGACGGTCGGTGTCGGCCAGTCCGAGGCGACCGTCGCGCAGATGGTCGACTCCTTCCTGCTGCTGACCCTGGCCCGCACCGGCGACCAGCTCCAAGGCATCAAGAAGGGCGTACTGGAGATCGCCGACGTGCTGGCCGTCAACAAGGCCGACGGCCCGCACGAGCGCGACGCCCGCTCGGCGGCCCGCGAACTGGCGGGCGCGCTGCGTCTGATGAGGTCTGCCGACGCCGCCTGGACGCCACCCGTGCTCACCTGCAGCGGCCGGGAGGGCACCGGGCTCGATCAGGTGTGGGAGCGGCTGGAGCGGCATCGCGCCGTGCTGGAGTCGCGGGGGGAACTGGCCGCCAAGCGCCGTGATCAGCAGGTCGAGTGGGTGTGGTCGATGGTCCGCGACGACCTGCTGAGCCGTCTCGAACAACACCCGGAGGTACGGCGGTTGGCGCCGCTGCTCGAAGAGCGGGTCCGTGACGGGGCCTTGACGGCGACGCTGGCGGCACAGCGCATCGTGGAGGCGTTCGGGCTCGGGTGACGGCCTGCCGCGCCCGTCGGCAGCGCAGCCTCCGGCGCGGTCGCGGCCGCTCCAGAGGCTGCATCCCGTTTGCCGTTCTTGGGGTGCATTTCCGGAAAAAGCACTCCTTTGAGGGGCAGCGTAGCGCAGAGGCACGGGGTGCTCCCTTCGTGGGCATGCCACAGCGTGAGTCACGGACTCCGCTCCCGAGGCGCCGCGTTCCTTCAGCTCCGCCGTGGACGCTCGGGGCCGGAGCGTCCGACGCGTTCCCACGAGCCCGGCGGGAGATGAGATGGGAAATGTCATCCCTTTGATCCATACGGCCACCGCCATCGCGGCGGTGGTCTTCCTCATCCTCAAGGCGAAGGTCAATCCCGCGCTCGCCCTCGTCCTGGGTGCGATCTACCTCGGCATCGTCTGCGACCTCGGCGCCGAACGCACCCTGGAACTGGTCAACCAGGGCTTCGGCGACCTGCTGGCGAAGGTGGGTCTGCTCATCGTCCTGGGCGTGCTGCTCGGTACGCTGCTGTCGGCGCTCGGCGCCCTTGAGAAGCTGATGGCGCTGCTGCTGCGCAGCCTGGGCCCCAGGTTCCTGCCCTACTCCTTCGCCGTACTGCTGGGCACCGGGCTCCAGTTCATCTTCACCGACGTGCTGCTGGTGATGACGGCCCCGCTGGCCCGCTCACTGGGTGTGCGCATCGGGCCGGGCGGTGCGGCGCGGATAGCGGTGGCCATGGCGGTGGGCCTGGAAGTCGGTGTGACACTGTCCGTGCCGGGTGTCGGCACCCTGGCACTGGCCGGCTTGCTGGGGGTCCCGCTGGGCGTGATGCTCCTCTACGGCTTCCCGCTGGCAATCGTGACCATCACGCTGACCCTGCTGCTGTTCAGCGCCCTGATCAAGCGCGGCTTCTGGAAGCCCGAGCACGACGAGAGCCCGGCGGCGCTGGAGGAGACCGCCCCGTCGGCCCAGGCACTGACGAACCCGGCACAGGCACGCGGTTCGCTGTGTCCGCCGCCGCTGGCGCTCTCCCTGTCTCCGCTGCTGCTCGCCATGGCGATGATCGCCACCGGCGCCTTCAGCGCGGTCGCCGAGTGGCGCTCCCCGCTCGTCGGCTTCCTCAGCGACCCGGTCGCCGGGCTGCTCGCGGGGGTGATCCTCGCCTGTCTGATCGCGCGCCGCCATCTGCCCAAGGGCACGGTCGGTGATGCCTTCGGCCAGGGGTACCGGCTGAGCGGCCAGTTCCTGGTGCTGCGGGGCGTGGGCGGGTCGCTCGCGGCGGTGATGGGGGCGGTGGGCCTGGGGGGCATCGTGGAGGGGACCGTCGCCTCCAGCACCTGGGCGCCGCTCCTGCTCGTCTGGCTGATCGCCGCAGCCCTGCATCTGGCCATCGGTTCGGTCATCACCTCCGCCATCACCGCGGCGGGCATCCTCGCCCCGGTGGCGCCGAGCCTCGATGTCCAGCCGGTCCTGGTGGCGCTCGCCGCGGGTGCGGGTTCCCTGTTCGCCATCCACGCCACCAGCAACACCTTCTGGATGCTGCAGGCGCTGCTGGGCCAGACGACGCGAGGGGCGCTCAAGACGGTCACGATGAGCGTCTCGGCCGCCTCCGTGATCGCCCTGGGGCTGATCCAGGCAGTGAGTCTGATGGCGTGAGCGGCGGGCGAGGGGCCAAAACCTCGAAAACGTGGCTGCGGTTTCCTCATCCGGCGAAATCCTTACCCGGAAGCCCTTGTCTGCCGCGAAGACCTCTGCAGACAGGCTTTTCTGCAACGGATTCCGTTGAATGGAGGTCTTGACTCCGCTTCACTTCAACAGCTTGTATGCGCGGACCGGAACGCGTCTTCCGGCACCACCACCCCCCGCACCACGGCTCGGTGCGCCACCGGAGGCGATACCGCTCCCCGCCCAGTACGCAGAGTACGAACGGACCAGCATGACCGACACGCTCGAAGACAACAGCAAGCCCAAGCTCACCCGCTCCATCGGTGTCGTGGGCGGCACGCTGCTCACCCTGTCCTGTCTGACCCCGGCGTCATCACTGTTCGTGATCGTGCCGGACTCCTTCAGCACACTGGGCACCGGCACGGCGCTCACCATCACCGTCGCCGCGCTGTTGTGTATCGGCGTCGCGTTCGCCTACTCCGAACTGGGCACGCTCATCCCGAGCTCGGGCGGTGAGTACGCCATGGTCGGCACCCTGATGGGGCGGCTGGCGGGCTGGCTGGTCTTCATCCTGTCGCTGATCGTTGTCATGATCGTGCCGCCGATCATCGCATTGGGCACCGCGGACTACCTCGCACCGGTCGTACGCCTCGACCCGGAGTTCGCAGCCGCCGCCGTCATGCTGCTCTCCACCGCCATGGGCCTGCTGGACCTGCGGGCCAACGCCTGGATCACCGGCGTCTTCCTCGCCCTGGAGGTCGTGGGAGCCGCCATCGTCGCCTTCCTGGGCTTCACCCACACCCAGCGCTCCGCCTCGGTGCTGGTGCACCCGGTCATGGACGGCGGTCAGGGCCACACCTCGCCGGTCACGGCCGGTCTGATCGTCGCCGGGCTGGCCACCGCACTGTTCATCCTGCAGGGCTTCTCGACCGCCGTGTACCTCGCGGAGGAGATGGAGAACCCACGGCGCACCGTCGCCCGCACCGTGCTGTGGACGCTCGCCATCGGGTTCGCGGTCGTCATCGTCCCCGTCGTCGCCATCACCCTGGGCGCACCCGATCTGCACGCACTGGCGGGTGGCGACATCGCGGGCATGGTGCAGCAGTGGAGCAACTCGGCCGTCGGTACGTTCATCAGCCTGTGCATCGCGCTGGCGATCGTCAACGCGGCGATCGTCATGGTCATCCAGAACTCCCGGGTCGTCTTCGCCTCCGCCCGTGACTCGGCCTGGCCCACCCCGGTCAACCGCGCCCTCTCCCGGCTCGGCAAGCGCTTCGGCTCCCCGTGGGTGGCCACACTGGTGGTCGGCGTGCCGGGCGCGCTGCTGTGCTTCGTCGACCTCGGCGTGCTGAGCGAGGTCACCGGAGTGGCCGTGGCGGGGATGTACGTCTTCGTCGCGCTCGGCGCCCTCGCCGCGCGCCGTACCGCCTTCAAGCACCGGGCCGCCTGGCGGATGCCGCTGTGGCCGGTGCTCCCCGCGCTGCTGATGGCGGTACTGCTGTGGGTGCTGTGGCAGCAGAGCACCGAGAGCCTCGCCATCACCGGCGGCATCATCCTCGTCGCGGTCGCCTATTGGGCGTTCTATCTGCGGCCGCGGCAGGACACCCACTGGGTGATCTCCGTGCCCGAGGACGAGCAGGCCCCGGCCCCCTTCCACGACGACGACAACGGAGACGGGGACGGGGACGGGAACGGGAACGGAGACGCGGACGAGGGCGGGGACGGGGACGACCGGGGCGAGCGCTCGGACGCCCTCCAGCCGGCCTCCCGGTCCTGAGCGGTGTGTTGCGGCGGTCGCCGACCGGGGTAGGCGCATGCCGACGCGCCGGCGACGACGGGGGGAATCGTGTCCGAGGACATCGCGCAGCCTCGCGATGAGGCGTCGACCAGGTCGAGACCGCTGGGAATCCTCGTGGCGGCACTGCTCCTGCCCGCTGCGATGGTCACCTGGCTCGTGGTGTGGATCGTCGGTAACGCACAGAAGCTGACGGCGGGTGAGCCCGCCACGATGCGCAGTGTGACGCGGTGCGTGGAAGGCGGTGGGCAGGCGCTGCCGCCTTCCGCTTGCAGCGGTTCATGGGTGTTCCCGGACGGCCGCACCGGGGTCGGTGACGTCACCACGGGCAGGAACGGGGTGTCCGTGGGCGACACGGTCTTCGCGGGGGACACCTGGGCGTACTGGTCGTCTGCTCCCTTGTACCGGTTGGTGTTCATCCCCATCGGCGCAGTCGGTGCGGGAGTCCTGATCGCGGTGGTGATCCGGGTGGCCCACCGCAGGAAGAAGCGGTCACCGGCCCGCGCCTCGTGAGCCGGAACGGGGCGTGCGCCGCGTGCCCGGCGGCGGGACCGAGCGCGGGTCCGCCCCGCCGCGCGGCTGAAGGCCCCGCGGGGCTGAGCGGCCCCGCGCGTCCGAGAGGGCCCGCACGGCGCATTCCCGCCACCCGGAAAGAGCGTGTGCGTACAACGACCTTGTATGTCCGGAACTGTTCTGACCTGCAGTTCTGTGACACAGACGAGACTGGGGATCGATCGTCTTGTCACCGGACGTGGCCGATAGTGTCTGCTACGCAAAGGCGGGGGCCCGCGCGTTGAGCGAGTTCGCGCAGACGTCTCCCCCCGCTGCTCAGCACCCGCACACCGGGTGCCGAACACCGAGGAGGGAGCCGGAGCCATGTCCTACCCGAGCCCGCCCGGAGCCCCCGGCAGCGCCGGGGGCTCCGGGCAGCAGCCGAGCCCACCTCCCCCTCCCCCTGCATACGGCCGTCAGGTGCACCCGGCGACGACACCGGGCGGCGGAATGCCCGGGGGCGCAACGCCGCTGCCGCCGCAGCCGAGGAAGAACACCGGCCGCAACTGCCTCACGGCCTTCCTCGGCATCGTCGGCGGTCTGGCTCTCCTCGCGGGCGGCGCACTGACCGCGCACACCGTCTCCAACGCCAACCAGGACATTCCCAACCGCTCCGGTTACGGCCCGGTCATGTGGCGCAACGAGCCGGTGGACAAGCTCTTCCCCAAGACCCTCGGCCCGAAGACCGACTCGCAGTCGGGTGCCGACGATCCGAAGAACGCCGAATGGCACCGCCTCGGGATATCCCCGCAGACCGACTGCGCCGAGGGGCTGACCGGAGCGCTGGCGGCCGAGGCGAAGAAGCGGGGCTGCAAAGCGGTGCTGCGCGCCACCTACACCGACCCGACGGGCAACCTCGTCGCCACCGTGGCGCTCATCGTCCTGCCGAAGGTCGACGACCCCGAGGACGGCATGAGCGCCTTCTTCGACGCGCAGCAGGACAAGCGCACCGCCGGCCACGGCGTCAAGACGTTCCCGGTGCCGGACTCCCTCGCCGCCGGCTGGAAGGACGCCAACCGCAACGGCTCGGACGGCGTGCAGGCCAGCGGCCCGTCGCTGCCCTACGCCATCGCGGTCAGTGCCGGTTCCGTGGACGGCCGCAAGGCGGGCCGGCTGCCCGGCGAGTGGGGCAGGACGCAACTGGACGCCAAGTCGGACCGGATGCCCTGGCGGGAGGCCGCCGCCACCCTGGCCGACGACCTGAACGTACATCTCGGCGATCTGCTGCTCGAGGAGACCTCATGAACCGACGGCGCCTCGGCACGCTGGTTGTCGCCGCCTGGCTGGGTCCGCTGCTGTGCACGGCCACCGCGACGCCCGCCCAGGCCGACACGCCCACCAGTTGGGAAGCGCGCGCCCTCGGCCTGTCCTCCGCACAGCGGACCACCAAGGGGGACGGCGTCAAGGTCGCCGTCCTGGACAGCGGTGTCGAGAAGGACCATCCGTCTCTCGCGGGCAAGGTGACCACCGGCCCCGACTTCCTCAAGGACGGCCTCCGGCCCGGCGACCCGCGCTGGGGAGGCCACGGCACCGCCATGGCGTCGGACGTGCTCAAGGTCGCCCCGAAGGCCGACATCCTCTCGGTGCGGGTGATCGACGACAAGAAGGAGCACGACCCCGACGACTGGAAGACCGGCCCCAGCCCGGTGGCCCAGGGCATCGAGTACGCGGTCGACCACGGTGCCGACGTCATCTCCATGTCGCTGGGCGGCGACTCCTTCGGCTCCAGCTTCAACGAGGAGGAGACCAAGGCCCTGGCCCACGCCGCCTACAAGGGCGTGACCGTGGTGGCCTCGGCGGGCAACGACGGCGACGTCCTCAACGACTCGTCCTACCCGGCCGGCTACCCGGGTGTCATCGCCGTCGCCGCCGTGCAACAGGGCGGCAGCCGCGCCGAGTTCTCCACCGTGCGGACGTACAACACCGTGGCGGCGCCCGGCGTCGGCATCGTCAGCGCGAAGAACACCGGCGGCTACGCACCCGTCAACGGCACCTCGCCCGCGGCGGCCCTCACCTCCGGTGTGGTCGCGCTGATGCTCGGCAAGGATCCCGAGCTCAAGCCCTCGCAGGTCCGCGCCATCCTCACCAAGACCGCCGAGCACCCGCCGGGCGGCTACGACCCCCGCGTCGGCCACGGGGTGGTGAACGCGGCGGCGGCCGTCCGCGCCGTCTCCGACCCACCGGCCGACGGCGCGGCGCCCGCCGAGCACAAGGGCAGGTCGCAGCTGGCCTCCCCCACCGATGTCGAGCCCACCGTGCATCCGCCGATGGAAACGGCACCGCTGGCCATCGGCCTCGCCGCGGCGGGTGTCGGGCTGCTGATGGTGGCCGGTGCCGTCCTCGTCAGCCGGGCGGGCCGGCGCCGCGCCGCCACCTCGGCTGTCGGCCCCCGGTTCCCCGGACCGCAGTAGGAGGTCCGACGGCGGCGCCGGGCCTCTTCCGGCCCGGCGCCACCGCGCCGCGTCAGGGGGCCATGCGCAGCCCGTCCTCCTTGGCGCCCCGGCTGAAGACCACCTTGCGGATGGACTCGTAGGCCTCGTCCTGCGCCGGGTCGCCCGCGCTTCTGCTCGCCTTCGAGGCGAGGTTGATCAGGGTGTGCCGGGGCGAGGTCTTCATCATGAAGGGGGTGAACCGGGCTCTGTCCACCGTCCAGGCACCGGCGCCCCGCCCGCTGTCCGCACCGGCCTTGTCGTTCCTGCTGTTCTTGCTGTCCCTCTCGTTCCCGTCCCCCTTCGGGGGGACGAAGTGGAAGCGGGCCGCCGTACCCATGCTGCCGCGCGGGTCGTTCATCTTGCCGGCGATCTGGTCACCCATCCCGTAGACGACCCAGGTCCCGTTGATCTTCTCGTAGGCCTGGGGCACATGGGCGTGGGTGCCCAGGATCAGATCGATGTCCCGCCGCCCGTGGGAGCGGGAGGCGGTCAGCTTCTTGGCGACCGAGCGCTGCAGTTCGTCGGGGTCCTCCTGCCACTCGGTGCCCCAGTGCAGACTGGCCACCACCACGTCGGCGCCCGCGCGGCGCGCGGCACGGGCGTCCCGGATGATGCGTTCGGGCTCGATCAGGTTGACGAGCCAGGGCTTGTTCTCCGGGAGGGAGATGCCGTTGGTTCCGTAGGTGTAGGAGAGCTGTGCGACCTTTGCGTCGCCCGCCCGCAGCATCGCGGGCCGGCTGCGCTCCCGGGCCGACCGGGCGGACCCCACATGTTCGAGGCCGGCGGTGTCCATCGCCTTCAGGGTGCGGCCGACGCCGTCGGCGCTGTCGTCCAGGGTGTGGTTGGAGCCGGTCGAACACGAGTCGTAGCCCGCGTCCTTGACGGAGCGGGCGAGCTGCGGCGGCGTCTGGAAGAGCGGATAGCCGGTGAACGGGCCGCCGTCGGGACCGTAGATGGTCTCCATGTGGCAGATGGCCACATCCGCCTTCTTGGCCAGTGGCTCGGCGGCGGCGATCATACGGCCGAAGTCGTAGCCCGAGCCGCCCGCGTCGGCACGGGCCTGACGGATGATCGAGTCGTGGACGAGCAGGTCGCCGGTGGCGAACAGCGAGAACCCGCCCCGGGCCTGCTCCGCACGCTCTCCGCGCGCCTGCGCGGCCTGCTGCCCGTCGCCCTGCCCGCCATCCCGGCCGGAGCCCGAGCCGCTGCCGGCCTCCCCGCATCCCGCGACGCCGCCGAACAGCGCGGCGAGGGCCAGCACCGCGGTGGCGTGCCGCACCCGGGCGGGGGTCCGGTTCCGGCTGCGGCCCCCGGCTCGGTACCCGGATCGGGCGCGGTGGCCGGCGTGGCCGGGGGCGGGAGGGTGGCTGATGCGCATGGGAGCTCCTCCGGGACGCGAAAGTCATACAAGCCGATAAACGGACTGGTAATGACTCGTCCCCGTTGTCCCGCGGCCACACCGCACCTGGGGCCGAACGGCCTACAAGGTGCACCCGGTCGATCGTTCGACGCGGTGTTGAAGCGCACTGCCACCGGGCCCCGGCGCCCCGAGCGCAGCCGGGAACGGCCAGGTCAGCAGCGGGACCCGGCCGACAGGAACCCCGGCGTGCCGGGTCAGGCGCGGGTGACGGTGTGCCGGAAGAGCACCCGGAGTGCGGCGTGCGAGGCGGGCGGAAGGGCTGCCTTGTCCAACTGCGTGTAGGCCTCCGACAGCTGCCAGGCGGATATCTCGTGCGCTGCGGCGCGCCCGCCCGCGTTCTCGATGAGGTCGGCCAACTCGTCCGGCGGCGGTGGGCAGGCCGGGCCGCCGCCCAGCGACTCGGCGAGCGTACGGGCGGCCGGATTGCCCGCACGCAGGGCCGCGATCAGCGGCAGGCTCGGGCCGCCCTCCCGTAAACCGCTCATGACGGGCCGTCCGCTCAGCCCTGTTCCCGACCACAGATCCTCGATGTCGCGGGCCGCCTGCACGGCTATACCCAGATGGTGACCGGCGCGGGTCAGCGCCTCGACGACCCGCTCCTCGGCACCGCCCAGCAGCGCCCCGCCCGCCAGCGCACACTCCAGCAGTGAACTGGTGCGCGCGGCAGCGACCGCCGCGTACTCCTCCACACTGATCCCCTCCGGGGCCCGGCGCCGCAGAGCCAGCTCGGCCGAACGGCCGCCGATCAGCCGGGAGGTGGTGCGGGTCAGCATCTGCAGTACGGCGGCGCGCGCCTGCCCCGCCGCCTCGGCTCCGGCAGGCGCCGCACTCCGGGCGCCGGACGGCTCCGCCTCCAGCGTCCCGCCCCCGGGTCCGTCCGCCGCCTCCGGCTCCGCGGACGTCAGCAGACAGCGGGTGGCCGCACCGAGCAGCGCGTCCCCGGCCAGCACCGCCCAGCCGGTGCCGTAGACGGCCCATACGGCAGAGCGGCCCCGGCGCAGCGCCTCGCCGTCCATCACGTCGTCGTGCAGCGCCGCCCAGTTGTGGACCAGTTCCACGGCCGCGGCTCCCAGCAGTGCCGCGGCCGTGGAGGCTTCGGGCAGCCCGCCGTCCCGCTCCGCCTCGCCCGCGCCCGCCGCGTGCAGGGTGAGCGCCGCGTGCGGATACGGACCCGGGGTGACGCCGTAGGTGGGACTGCCGTCCGGGCGGGTCCAGCCGAAGTGATAGCCGCAGACGCGCCGCAGTTCGGGCTGGAGCGCCCCGACGGCCTCCCTCAGTGCGGGTTCGGTCCGCTCGTGCGCGTACGCCAGCAGGGAGGGTGCGGCGGTGACGTCGGAGAGGTCGTAAGTCGTCATACCGGAGCGGCTTCTCCTTTCTCCGGCCCAGGCGCGCCAAGCAGCGCGAAGCGTGTGGGAATGGTGCGCTCTCAGTAATCGGCTTTCCCTCCCTCCGGCCCGGTGACTCCCACTCGGCGGGGCCAGTACGAAGCACGTGGGGGCGCAGGGGGCGGCAGGGCGCGGCAAGGGGCGGCCGGGTGCGGCCGGGTGCGGCGGGGCCCGCGAGATTCCCAGGTGTGAGGCGCGCATGGAGTGCAACTCGGGACACATTCGCACGGCTCCCGGATGCGGGCGTGTGCGCCAGAGGCGAGAGTGAGAGCGCGTGCGCGCGCGGTCGCAGCGGTCGGCGGGACGCGTGACGTCTCGTACGCGCGACGGGGCAGGTAGGGCAGGAGGAGCGATGGCACGTCCGGTCTGGAGCGGAGTGATCACCTTCGGGCTGGTCACGGTTCCGGTGCGGATGTACGCCGCGACCGAGGACCACACCACCCACTTCCACCAGCTGCAGCGCGGCACCAACGACCGGGTGCGCAACAAGCGGATCAACGAGCGCACCGGCAAGCGGGTCGAGTACGACGACATCGTCAAGGGGTACGAGATCGCCGAGGGCGAGTACGTCACCGTCGAGCCGGAGGAGCTGGCCGAGATCGCCCCCGGCAAGTCCCAGGTGATCGACGTCAGCGGATTCGTGGAGGCCGCGGAGATCGACCCGGTCCACTATGTGCGCGCCTACTACCTCTCCCCCAGTGGCGACCAGTACGGCAAGCCGTACGAGTTGCTGCGGGCGGCGCTCGCCGAGTCGGAGAAGACCGGCATCGCCACGTTCGTGATGCACAGCAAGGAATACCTGGTGGCGCTGCGGGCCGGCGAGGAGGCGCTGACGCTGCACACCCTGCACTGGGCCGACGAGGTGCGCGACCCGCGCGAGGAGCTGCCCGAGCTGCCGAGCCGGGAGCGGTCCGGCAGCAAGGAGCTGAAGACGGCGCAGCAGCTGGTCGAGAGCATGAGCATCCCCTTCCGGCCCGAGGAGTACACCGACACCTACGAGGACCGGGTGCGCGCGCTCATCGAGGCCAAGGCCAACGGCGAGGAGGTCACCCCGGCGGAGGGGCCGCCCGAGGCCACCAACGTCGTCGACCTCAGCGAAGCCCTCAACCGCAGCATCGAACGTGCCCGCTCGGGCAGGCCGGAGCCCAGGCGCAGGTCCGGGTCGAAGGCCGGGTCCCGGTCCAAAGGCGGCCCCGAGCCCAGGCGCAGGTCCGGATCGAAGGCCGGGTCCGGGGCCGGACCCGAGGGCCGGGGCGCGGGCAAGGGCAGGGGCGCCCCGCGCAAGGGCCCGGCGCTCGCCGAACTCAGCAAGGACGAGCTGTACCGCCGCGCCACCGAGCAGGGCGTCAAGGGCCGTTCGAGGATGAGCCGGGAACAGCTGCTCGAAGCACTCGACGGCGCCCGCGAGGCCGCCTGAGCCGGATCACCGAGTACGTGCAGGAGGACGTGGGATGGGCGTACGTACCTGGCTGAGCGAATGGCCCGTGTACCGGCAGCTGACCGGGGACGATCCGACGGGCCGGGGCGCTGGGCGGGGCGCTCCTCGGCGGCCGGGGCCGGCCCCTGGCGGCACTGAGCGGCGCCGCACTGGTCGCCGGGTCGGCGTGCACCCGGCTGGGAGTCTTCCACGCGGGGAAGGCCGCCATGGCCGACCCGAAGTACACGGTGGTGCCCCAGCGTGAGCGCCTGCGCGCCCGCCGGGAGGCGGCAGCCGCCGTGGATCAGGGGGATGGCTCAGGGCCGCCAGCGGCGTAGCGGCGTGTGGTGCTCGTACGGCATGGGGTCGGGGTAGGTGAGCAGCTCCAGGGTGCTGCCCCAGGGCGTACGGCAGTAGACGAACCGGTTGCGCGGTCCGGCCTCGGGGCCGGGCAGGTCGTGCGGCTCGTCGAGCAGGCTCCCGCCCGCCTCGCGGACCGCCTCGCACGCGGCGGGCAGATCCTCCACATAGCAGGCCAGATGCTGCCAGCCCAGATCGCTGGGGACGGCCGCCTCGCGCTGCCGGGGGCCGTGGAACTCGAACAGCTCCAGACCGGGGCCGTGCGGCAGGCGCAGCATGCGCATGGCGACCTGCGCGGTGCCGGGCGGCACACCCAGCCGCCGGGTGGTCTCCTGGCCGCCCTTCGGCCCTTCCGCACGCGGCAGCGTGTCGTACAGCCGCTCGGCGCCGAGCGTCCGGGCGAAGAAATCGGTCGCCTTCTCGATATCGGGGACGGTCACCCCGACATGATCGATTCCCCTGGGCACATGCGTATGCCGCATACACGCGCTCCTTTCGTTCTCGAGGACGACGCGAGAACACCCGGACCGCATAAGGGAGTTCAGTCCGGCGCGGCAGCGTTCACGGCACCGCTACAGCGGAATATCGGCGCAGACGGTCTTTCCGGTCTCCGGGTGTGCCCGAATGGTGACGTCCCGGGCCAGATGGCAGACGATGGGCCAGCCGAACCCGCCGTCTTCTCCCTCGGAAAAATCCTGCGGACTGCGGTCACGGGGCAGCACCGAACTGGAATCGGCTACTTCGACTGTGACGGTCTCGTGCCCGATGCTCAACCGGAAGTCCCGTACCCCGTCACCGTGCCGGAGCGCGTTGGTCACCAGCTCGGACACGACCAGCAGCACGGTCTCGGCGGCTTCGCCCGAGGGTGGCGGTGAGAGCGTGGCCAGAAAATTTCGGGTGAGCCGACGCGCTTGAAAACTGCTGCGCAAATAGCGCGTCCGCACTGTTCCGGTTGCAACACTCTCCCCGTCGCGAAGGTCCGCTACCTGTTCCATGCCTGTCTCCCGTCTCCGCAGGGCTGTTGCCACTGAAAGCGACCTGACCCGCGAATGTGGGGGTCTTTCCTCTCCCGGCGCGGTCTCGCACCTGCGCGAATACCTCGCCGCCCGCTGAACGGTGCCCCGTGTGAACGCTCGAACGGCTGCAGGGTCAGTTACCCGGGGCTTTCGTCTTCATGCATGGTTCGGCACGGACGGTACGGACAAGGAAAGGTCAGACCATTCCGGTGACTGTTGACGATCATCTCTTCGGATGTTCGTCGGCGCGGACCGAAGGGAAGCCAGGGGCAGGTGCGAGAGCTGCGGCTGCTGGAAGGTGTCACCCCGTCCGGCGGCAGGACGTACGATCACTGCTGCGGGGGAGGCGACGGCGGGCGAGAGGCCCGGTCCTGCCACCGCCGGATTTGGGATACTCGAAGGACCGCAGGTCCGCATCAGGGCGGGACGCGTACAAGACCGGCCCCGTGCCGGGGGACGGAGGCGGAGTGAGGTCGCGGGAGAACGACCGTCTGGCCATCACGCCGCTCGCCGTCAAGGACGAGTGCGCGGTCATCCGCTTCAGCGGGGAACTGGATCAGGGGTCCGAGGAGTTCTACCTGGACCGCATCGGCGCCGTGGTCGCCACCGGGTACCGCCACCTGGTGCTGGATGTGACAGCCCTGGTCTTCTGCGACTCACGGGGGCTGAACTGCCTGCTGGCCCTGCGATGGCTGCTGCAGCGCCGGGAAGGCAGTCTGCTGCTCGCCTGCGTCGGACGGCGGCTCGCCGCGGTGCTCTCCCTCACCGGAAGCACCGACATGCTGCCCGTCTTCTCCAGCGTCAGCGAGGCGCTGCGCTCGCTGCCCGCCGACCAGCGTCCCGACTGGCCTCCCACCGAGAGCGCGGGCCCGGACATTCCGCTGCACAGCCCGGAGCCGCTGGAGACCTCCTGGCAGAAGGACGCCAACCCGCACTTCCCCCGGGACCCCGAGGGCATGGACTCCTAGCCGCGGCCCGCGGTGTCGCGGAGGGCGGTGGGCCGAGGGCGAGTGAGGATGGAGGGTCCGACCGCACACCCTCCAGCAGCGCAGTGTCGCCGCACCGCACCCTAGGAACAGGCCATGGAGCAGCAGCAACCGGCCGTGAAGCAGCCGCAGCAGTCCTTCGACCAGGCGCAGCGGGCCCTGGAGCACCCGCAGCCGAAATCGCTGTCCACCCGGGCGTTCCTGCTGTGGGGGCTCGGCCTCACCCTGCTGGTGGTCGGTCTCAGCCTGGTGGCGGGGTCCGAGGTGCGGTTGGTGGGCCTGCTGATCTTCCTGCCGGCCATCGCGGCGAGCGTGGGCACCGTACGGCAGACGCAGGCCGCCTCCGCCTGGGCGACGGCCGGAGCCGTCGTGTCCATCGCACGCGCACCCGGCTACCACCTGGACGACGCCATCACTTTGGTGCTCACGCTGCTGTTCGCGGGGCTCGCCCTGTTCGGGGCGCGCTGGCGCATCGCTCGGGACACCGAGCTGCTGCGGCTGCGATCGACCGCCGCCGTCATCCAGCAGCACATCCTCCACCCGCTGCCCGAGGTGACGCCCCAGGTGCGGGTCGACGGGGTGTTCGAGCCGCTGCAGGAGGACAAGCTGTTCGGCGGCGACATCTACGACGTGGCCGCCACCCCCTTCGGCACCCGGGTGCTGATCGGCGATGTGCAGGGCAAGGGACTGTCCGCGGTCGGTGCGGCCTTCGCCGTACTCGGCGGGTTCCGCGAAGCGGCCCACCGGGAGCCCACGCTGTCGGGCCTGGTGGACGCGCTGGAGACGTCCGTCGTCCGCCACAACGCCTACGCCCGCCGCTCCGGTGAGCCCGAGCGGTTCATCACGGCCCTGGTGCTGTCGGTCGACCCGCTCGACCAGGGCACCGCACAGGTCGTCAACTGCGGTCATCTGCCACCGTTCCTGGTGCGGGACTCCTCCCGGCAGCCGTGCCAGGTGCGGCTCGGGGAGACGGGGGTGCCCCTCGGGCTGGCCTCGCTGGTGGGCGAGGAGCGCTCGGCAGCCGGTTTCAGCTTTCCGCCGGACTCCGTTCTGCTGCTGTACACCGACGGCCTCTCCGAGGCCCGGGACGGTGCGGGCACCTTCTATCCGCTCGCCGAGCGGCTCACCGCGCTGGTGAAGGGCGCCGACCCGGCCTCCCGGCCCGCTGCCGGACCGGCTGCCCGGCCCGCTCCCGGCTCCGGGAGCGACGAGGCGCCCACCGAGCTGGCCCATGCGCTGCGCGACGACGTACGCGCCTTCACCCACCCCTATCAGCAGGACGATCTCGCGATCCTCACTCTGCGGCGGCTCCCCGCGACCGGCCGCGCCGCCGGATCGGCCTACACGGCCGACACGGCCGGCTCGACACCGCCCCGCCGCCAGGAGCCCTGAGGGCGACGCCAGGAGCCGCCCTCGGGCCCGTGCGCCCTCGGGGGTGGCGGTGCCCCCCTGCGGACAGCGGCGACGGCCGTTATCGTCGGTGCGGACGGGGACGGCGCAGCGCCGGGGCGCTGCGCCGAGGGGGATACGGAGGGGGAACCGCATGACGTCCGGCCGGGGTCGGCTGCTCGCCGTCAGCGACCTGCACGTGGGGATGGCGGCCAACAAACCCGTCACCGAAGCCCTCCGCCCGCAGACCGACGACGACTGGCTGATCGTCGCGGGTGACGTGGCGGAGCACTTCGAGGAGGTGGCCTGGGCGCTGCGGCTGCTCGCCGGGCGGTTCGCCCGCGTGGTGTGGACGCCGGGCAACCACGAGCTGTGGACACCGCGCGGCGACCCGGTGCAGCTGCGGGGCGCCGAGCGGTACGCGCGACTGGTCGAGCTGTGCCGGTCCTTGGGCGTGCTGACACCCGAGGACCCCTACCCGCGCTGGGTGGGTCCCGAGGGCGAGGTGGTGATCGCGCCGGTCTTCCAGCTGTACGACTACTCCTTCCGGCCGCCCGGCGCCCACACCAAGGAGGAGTCGCTGGCCCGCGCCCATGCCTCGGGGGTCGTCTGTACGGACGAGTATCTGCTGCACCCCGACCCCTACCCCGCCGTCGACGACTGGTGCCGGGAGCGGGTGGCCGCCACCGAGAAGCGGCTGGACGCCCTGGACCCCGGCACCCCGCTGGTGCTCGTCAGCCACTGGCCGCTGCTGCGGGAGCCGACCGAGGTGATGTGGTACCCGGAGTTCGCGCAGTGGTGCGGCACCCAGCTGACCGCCGACTGGCACAAGAGGTACAACGTGGCCGTCTCCGTCTACGGCCATCTGCACATCCCCCGCACCACCGAGCACGACGGGGTCCGCTTCGAGGAGGTATCCATCGGCTACCCCAGGGAGTGGCGCCGCCGGGGCCACCCGCGCGGGCTGCTGCGGCAGATCCTGCCCACGCCGGACGAGTACTGACGGGGACGGGCTGCCGCCGCCAGGGCGGGACGCCCCTCGTCAGCCGATCGGACCGTGCAGCTTCCTCGCCCGGCGCACCGTGGCGAACAGCAGCGCCGAGGTGAGCCCGACAGCGGTCGCCACGGGCCGCAGCATCGCCCCCGCCTGCGCCCCGGGGTCGAGAGCGCCGCTCAGTCCCAGCCCCGCGGTCAGCGAAGCGACCGCCGTCAGGAACGGTGTGGCGTACCAGAGCAGGAACACGAAGACGCTGGCGTCCCCGGCGGGAGTCACCAGGCCCAGGGACAGCAGATCCGTCCGTACCGGGCCGCGCGCCGCCGCCAGCACCGCCGCGGCTGCGAAGGGCGGCGCGCACAGCGGCATCAGCAGCAGCGCCCATCCGCCGCCGCGCAGCGCGAAGGGGACGGCCGCCAGCAGGGCGAACACGGCACCGACCAGCGCCGGGACGATCGCATGCCGCACCATCGAGGCGGCGAGGCGCGACGGCGACCAGGAGGAGCGCCGTACGTCGTCCGCCTCCAGCCGCGCGGTCTCCGCGAGCTTGCCGACCGCGAACCACTCCAGGCTCAGCGCCATGGCGAGTACGGCCACACGCATCGTCCCCTCCAGCCGCACGGCCAGGCCCGCCGTACCGGCTGCGGCGACCGTCCACAGCGCGGCGCTCGCCGCACGTCCCGGCGCACGCAGCAGGGCGACGGCATCCCGCCATACGACGACGAGCCGGCGGGAGCGCGGCAGGGGCAGCCGGCGCCGGATTCTGGGCGCGCCGTCCGCGAGTGCCTCGTCGATCGCCAGCTTGGCGACGCGCAGTTCGGCCGACCACAGCACCGAGGCGACGGTGGCCGCCGTGGCGGCGCGTGCCCGCAGCAGCCGGGTGGGGACCGTCCCGACCACACCGACGGCGTGGGCGACGGCTGCGGCCGTGCCGGCGAGCAGCAAGGCGAGGGCGAGCGGCCAGCCCGCTGCCCGCCCACCGGCCGCGTGCAGCACCGGCTGCGCGGCCCAACCCCACGGTCCGGACCACAGTTCAACCGTCTCCACGAGCGCCGAGCGCCGTCCTGTCGCCGCCAGGGCCGCCTGCCCGGCGAGCAGGGTCAGCAGCAGCACGGCGTACGGGGTGAGCTTGCGCACCCGGCGCGCCGACAGGGCACCGCGTTCCACATGGAGGGCGAGCGTCGCGGCCAGCAGCGGCAAGCACACCCCGGCCGGCAGCCACAGCGAAGACGCGGGCCCCAGCTCGGCCAGCCCGATCAGCCGCAGCAGCACCGCGCCACCGACGGCACACAGCACCCCGCCGACCGTCATCAGGAGCGCCGTCAGCCGGAACGCGGGCCGCAACACCCGCTCCCGGCGTACCGGTTGGGACAGCAGCCAGCCCACGTCGTGGCGCGGCACCAGCACGGGCCCGCGCCACAGCGCGTCCCGCGCCGCGAGCACTGCCAGTGCGCACGCCAGCAGGACCAGCACCGCCGGCAGGGCGCGGCGTATCGCCTCGGCGGTGTCGTCCTGCGCGGCGAGGTGCCCGAGCCGCTGGACGAAGCGGTAGCCCAGGGTGCTGCCGTAGCCGACGGCGAACAGCGCCACGGCGTAGCCGGTGACCGCCATGTCGCGGTTGCGCCGGCTGCGGTGGGCCTGGCGCTTGTGGTGCAGCCAGCGCAGGGTCTCGGGAGTGCGGTCGTCCGCCTCCGTCCACGCGGCATCGTCGGTCTCGGCGGCGGTACCGTCGACCGGTTCGGTACCGTCCCGCTGCGCTGCGCCGCTCATCGGGGGCCGTCCAGCTCCTCCAGCACGCCGGGGCCGCCCTCGGCGAGCACCTTGCCGTCCTCCAGGACGAGCACATGGTCGGCCACGGCGTGCACGAGCTCGGCCTGGTGGGTGGCGAGGAGCACCGCCACACCGTCCCGGGTCTCACCGCGCAGCAGTTCGCCCAGGCGGGTGCGGGTGGCCGGGTCCAGGCGCTGTTCGGGTTCGTCCAGGACGAGCAGGTCCCGCGGCCGGACGAGCGCGGCAGCCAGTTGCAGGGCCTGGGTCTGGCCGGAGGAGAGGGCGGAGGGCAGCTGGTCCGCGTGACCGGCCAGGCGCCGGTCGGCCAGCACCTGGTCGATCCACATGTCCGCGTCGGCGACCCCGTGGGCCACGGTGATCAGTTCGAGGTGCTCGCGAACGGTCAGGTCCGGGTAGAAGCTGGCGGTGTCCCCCGCGACCGCCACCCGGGCCCGTACCTGAGGGTCGTCCTCGTCGACCGGCCTGCCGTCGAACAGCGCCGTTCCCGTGGTCGGCCGGTCCCGCCCGCACGCCAGGCGCAGCAGCGTCGATTTGCCCGACCCGTTGTGGCCGAACAGCGCGGTGCACGTCCCGGGGCGGACCTCCAGGTCGAGGGGGTGGAGCGCTTCCCGCTCCCCGTAGCGTCGGCTCACGCCCGACAGCCGCAGCAGCGGCTCGGCCTGCCCGCCGGCCGGCTCCGTTCCGGTCATGGGTGCGGCCGTCATCCCCCGTACTCCGATGTCGGCGGCCGCCGCAACAGCCGTTCCGTCCCGATGACAACTGCGTCCCCGCTGCTGTGCGCGGAGATCACCCCTCCGGTCGGCCCCATGTGGATCATTTTCTCAGACGATCGGACCACCTCCGGCGGCCCTGCCTCCGCGGCATCCGGCGGCGCCCGGTCCCGTCCGGTGCGACAAGTGGGGAAGGCAATGGCTGCGTGGCGGGGACGTCATACTCCTGTCACAGCAGGGGCTCGGGCGCTGACCGGGAGACCGGTTGGTTGGCTAATCTGCAAGTGCGGCGCATTGCGGTCGGACGTGGATGCGGGTGACGGGGGAGGGACTGTCGATGCCGGATGCTCGGGGGAGCTCCGAAGAGGGCCGGACGCCGGGGCTGCGTCCGCGGCGGCTGGTCGACGAGGCGAAGAGCACCGACCGGGAGGTCGAACGGCGCGGGTTGGCGGCGCTGAAGGCGCGCGGCGCACGGCTGGCCGCCGCCGCATGGGCGACCGTGCGGCCCAACAGGCGCCGCGCGACCGGCTATATCGCGCTGTGCTCGGTGGGGGCGCTGGTCGGTACGTCCGTGGTGGTGGGCACCGGCAAGGCGGGGGCGGTGCCCGACCTGTCCGACATCGGTGCCTGGCTGACCAGTTCGCGCACCGGTGAGGCCGCGCACGCCAACGGCCTGACCGGGGACGTGGACGGCAAGGTCAAGCTCCCCGGTATGGGTGACCACCCGGTCACCATCTCGCAGGACGGCAAGACGGTGCTGGTCCTGGACGAGAAGACGGGCAAGCTCGTACGGATCGACCCCTCACAGCTGACGGTCGAGCAGTCCTCCCGCTACGGGACGGGGCTGCAGTTGGTGACCGGCGGCCGGTACGCCTACCTGGTCGATCCGGTCAAGGCCCGGGTCCAGCGCATCGATCCGGTACGTACGACTCCGATCGGCGCCCCCGTCGACCTGGGGGCCGGGCCGTTGGGCAAGGCCGTGGCGGACCCTAAGGGCACGCTGTGGGTGCCGGTGCCCGGCAAGGGCAAGGTCGTACCCTTCCCACGCGGCAAGAAGGCGCCGGGCATCAAGGTGGCGGCGAAGAGCAACAAGCCCGCCACGCTGCTGATGACGCTCGCCGACAGCCGCCCCGTGGTGACCGACACCGAGGGCGGAACGGTCACCCTGCTCAAGCGCACGGGCCGCGGGATGCGCTTCAAGCTGCCGAGCAACATCACCAAGGCCCCGTCCGGTTCGGTGCTGGTGCCCTCGGCGACGACCGGTGACGTGGTGCCGGTGCTGGCGCGCAAGTCGGGCCGGATGGCGCTCGTCAACACCCGGACGGGCTCGCTGCTGACCGCGTCCCTGGGCTCCTCGGACGGCCGGTACGGCACACCGCAGGTGCTGGGGTCCAAGGTGTATGTGCCCGACCAGGGCAACGGGACGCTGAAGGTGTACGACACCGAGGCGGCGGCGATCACCAAGCCGGTCAAGGTGACCGGCAAGCGCGGCAAGCTGAGCCTGTTCGTACGCGACGGACTGCTGTGGGTCAACGACGCGGACAACGCCACCGCCGTCGTGATCAACTCCTCGGGCCACGTCAAGCGCGTGCACAAGTACGACACCGATGTGCCCTCCGGCCGCAAGCCCCGGGACAAGGACCGCAGCGACGACGACGGCAGGCGCGACCCGGCGCCGGGACCGGACACGCCCGACCCGCTGCCCGAAGGCCCCTCCGGTCCGGGCCGGGACGACAAGCCCGCACGTCCCGAGGCCCCGGCGGACAAGCCGGACCGGGACGGCACCGACGACAAGCCCGCGCCCGACCCGAAGCAGGACCCGAAGCCCGACCCCGAGAAGCCGGATCCCGACAAGCCGGATGAGGACGAGCCCGCGAAGCCGCAGCCGCCCGGTGTCCCGCAGGCGGAATCCGGCCCCGGCACCATCCGCGTCTCCTTCGCGCCCTCCTCGGGCGTCAAGCCGACCGGATACCGGCTCAAGGGCGCACCGGCCGGCGCCGATGTGAAGCCGACGAGGGTCGGTCCCGGCGGGCCGTTCACCTTCGAGGTGAAGGGCGGCTCCTGCGACCGGCAGTACACCTTCACCGTGGAGGCGGAGTTCTCGGACGGGCAGAAGGCCGAGTCCGGCCGCTCCGGCCCCGCCCGCCCGTGTGTGGCGCCCGGCCAGCCGCAGAACGTCCAGCACGCCTTCCCGCAGGGCGGCAAGGGCATCAACCTCACCTGGCAGGCACCGGCCAACGCGGGGAACGGCACCACCTACACCGTCACCGGCGGGGGACCCGACACGGACGGGAATCGGGGCAACACCCGGGCGACGCTGCGGAACCTGAAGAATTTCCGCGCCTACACCCTCACCGTCGCCGCCAAGAACGCGGCCGGCTCTGGCGGCAGCGTCGTGAAGCGGGTGAATCTGTCGAACACGAAGAACATCCGCGTCGCGGACAATGTCGACGACGGGGACGACGTGGGTGTCCGTACCCAGCCCAACGGCATGGCAGGGTCGCGGGCGGGCTTCATCCCCAGCGGGCAGACGCCGATGCTCAAGGTGATCTGCCAGGTCGAGGGCAGTGCGGAGACCCACGACACGTACGGCTGGAAGAGCGACAAGTGGGACCGCATCGAGTGGGAGGGCAAGACCGCCTACGTCAGTGACCTGTGGGTCGGCACCAGCAACCATCGCAAGGGCGAGTTCTCCCCGGAGGTCTGGAAGTGCGAGTAGAACACCAGCAAGCAACCGCACCGGCCGCCACCGCAGCCTCCCCGGAGTCCGTCGCGCTGCTCGCCCAGTGCTTCCACGCGCTCGGCGACAACATCGAGCGGGTCGTCAAGGGCAAGCGGGAGACCGTCGAGCTGGCGCTGGTGTGCCTGTTCTCGGAAGGGCATCTGCTCATCGAGGACGTACCCGGGACCGGTAAGACGACGCTGGCACGCTGCCTGGCGGCCTCCCTCGAAGCGAGCTGGCACCGCGTGCAGTTCACGCCCGACCTGCTGCCCTCGGACATCACCGGGGTGACCATCTACCGGCAGAACACCGGGGCGTTCGAGTTTCTGCCGGGCCCGGTCTTCGCCAACGTCGTGCTCGGTGACGAGATCAACCGCGCCTCGCCCAAGACCCAGTCCGCGATGCTGGAGGTGATGGAGGAGCGGCAGGTCACCGCGGACGGCAGCACCCACCCGGTGCCCCGCCCCTTCATGGTGATCGCCACCCAGAACTCGGTGGACATGGGCGGTACCTATCCGCTGCCGGAGGCCCAGCTCGACCGGTTCCTGATGCAGGTCACCCTCGGCTACCCGGACCATGCCTCGGAGGTCGCCGTCCTCTCGGGCGCCGGATCCCAGCCGGACATCGAGCAGTTGCCGACGATCGCGACGGGCCGGCACATCGCGGAGTTCATCCAGGTCGCCAAGCAGATCCAGGTGGCGCCGCAGCTGTACGACTATCTGGTGCGGGTGGTCGCGGCCACCCGGCAGCTGCCCGAGGTGCGGCTGGGCGCCAGCCCGCGCGGCTCGGTGGCACTGCTGCGCGCCGTTCGGGTGCGGGCCGCCTCGCAGGGGCGCGCCTACGCGCTGCCGGAGGACGTCAAGGCGCTGGCGGGTCCGGTGCTGGCACACCGGCTCATCCTCACCCCGGAGGCGGAGCTGAGCGGCCGCAGCGGCGCCGACGTCGTCGCGGAGGCGCTGGCCACCGTTCCGGTACCGCAGGCGGGGGCACAGGGCTGATGCTGTCGCCGACGGGTTGGGGGGCACTGGTCGGCGGCGCGGCACTCACGGGGGCCGGCTACGCGTTCGGCTATCCGGAGGCGGCGATCCTGGGGGTCGGCTGCCTGCTCGCGGTGGCCGCGGCCCTCGTCCGGACGGGGCGCTCACCGCAGCTGGCGGCGCGGCGCCGGGTCACCCCGCGGAAGGTGGCGCGCGGGGACCGGGCCGAGGGCTCCGTCACCCTCACCAACACCGGGCGCCGCACCCGGCGCGGGCTGGATGTCACCGACAGGTGCGGCGAGTTGCCGCTCACGCTCCAGGTGCCGTCGCTGGCCGCGGGCGCTGAGCACACCGTGCGCTACGCGCTGCCCACCGAGCGGCGCGGCCGGCTCGCGCTGGGCCCCCTGCGGCTGGAGCGCACCGACCCGCTCGGACTGGCCCGCAGGGTACGGGTGTTCGGCCCCACGGACGGCGGGACGGACACCCTGCTGGTGCGGCCCCGGGTGTGTCTGCTGCCGGTCCTCCCCTCGGGCACGGCGCACCATGTGGAGGGGCCGACCTCGGACACGGCGGACGAGGGGTCGCTGACCTTCCACGCGCTGCGCGAATACGTGCTGGGCGACGATCTGCGGCGGGTGCACTGGCGCTCCTCGGCGCGTACCGGAACGCTGATGGTCAAGCAGCTGGTGGATGTCTCGCTGCCGCACACCACGGTCGTGCTGGACACCCGGTCCGCCGCCTACCGCACCGAGGACGACTTCGAGCTGGCCGTGGACACCGCGGCTTCCGTCGCGTTCGCCGCCGCCCGCTCCAACTTCCCGGTGGACGTGCTCAGCGAGACGGGCCCCGTGCTGCGTACGGACGGCGCGGGCGGCAACGACGCGGAGGCGCTGCTGGACCGGCTCGCGCTGGTGCGCCGTTCCGATCGGGCTTCGGCGGCGGGAGCCTTCGACGAGCTGGAGCGGGCGCGCCGCCGCGGCTCGCTCACCGTCGTCACCGGCACGGCCGATGTCAGCGGGCTGAGCGCGCTGGAGCGGGTGCGCCGCCGCTTCGACCGGACGGTGGTGCTGCGGGCGGGTTCCCGGACGCAGGACGACCCGCACGAGCCGCCCGGCCTCGGCAGCGACGTTCCGCAGCTGCGGGTGACCGGACTCGATTCGCTGCCGGCCACCTGGCGCCGGGAGGCGGTGCGATGAGCCCGGCATCCACGCCGCGCGCCACCGCCCTGCCGGGCGTGCGTCCCACCGGTGGCGCCGGTCACGACGGTCCGTCCTGGGCGCCGCCACGGCCGACGGCGCCCGAGGCTTCTCCCCCGCCGGCACCGCTGTCGCCCGGCGACGGCACGGGCGGGCCGGCCGGCGGTGGGCGGGACGGCAGCCGGGTGACGACGGCGCCGGCCGCGCCGCGTCAGCTCTCGCGCCGTCGCCGTTTGTGGTCGCTGCTGCCCGTCGCCGGGCTGCTGGCCAGTGCGGGGCTGGGCTTCCACCGGGTGTTCCGGCCGGGGCCGCTCCTACCCGTGCTGGCGGTCGCCGTGCTGGTGCCGATGGCCGTGGCGGCCGGGCTGTTCCTCGCGCAGAGCCGCAAGGGGCGCCCCGCGCCCCTGTGGCCGTCGCTGGTGCTGGGTGCCGTGGTGTGGCTGGTCGCGGTGCGGGTGACGCTCTTCCGCGACGCCGCGGGCGGGCTCGCCTCGGGCGGTGCGGTCACCGACATCTGGTCGGCCCTGCTGGACTCCCCGCACGCGATCCTCACCACGATCCTGCCCGCGCCGTCCGGACCCGACTTCCTGGTGCTGCCGCACGCGGTGATGTGGCTGGCCACGCTCGCCGCCACCGAGCTGGCGCTGCGGACGCGTTCGCCGCTGCTGCCCGCGCTGCCCTGCGTGCCGGCGTTCGGCTTCCCGCTGGTGCTGGGGGTGACCGGGCCCGGCTCGAACACCCTGCCCGCCGTGGGCCTGGTGGTCTGCGCGGCGCTGCTGGTGCTGCTGCGGTCGCGGGCGTCCCGGCGCGGCACCGTCCGGGTGCTGGGCACGGGGTTGCCGCTGGTCGCGGTGCTCGCGCTGGCTGCCGCGCTCCTCGGGCCGCGGCTGCCGGGGCTCTCCGCGCGCGAGCCGTTGGACCTGCGCCAGGACGTGCGCCCGCCGACCGTCCACCCGCAGTCCACCAGCCCTCTCGACCAGGTGGCCGCCTGGCTGCAGCAGCCGCAGACCCGGCTGTTCACCGCGCGGAGCACGGCAGCCGACCGGAACTGGCGGCTCGCCGTGCTGGACCGCTACGACGGCGTGAAGTGGACGTCCGGCGCCGAACTGGAGCGCTCCGGCGGCCGCGTGCCTCCGCAGCCGGGCACCGATCCCGGTCGCCACCGGCGGGTGGAGCAGCGGGTGACCATCCAGAATCTGCCGGGCATCTGGCTTCCCGCGGTGGACCGGCCCTCGTCGGTGAAGATCACCGACGAGGGCACCGAGGGCGACGGCAACCGAAACGGCGGCCAGGGCGACGGGTTCGGCGGGGACGGCGGGGACGGCGGAGACAGCGGAGACAGCGGAGACAGCGGAGACAGCGGGGAGACCAGACAGCTCGCCGTCGATCCCGCCAGCGGTGTGCTGGCCCTCGGCAAGGGCGGCGCCACCGGCGCCCGGTCCCATCGCGGGCTGTCGTACACCGCCGTCTCGCAGGCGCCGGTGTACGACGCCGAGCGGCTTCGGTACGCGGCCGTTCCGGACGGATCCGCCTACACCTCGCTGCCGCGTACCGACGCGGTCGGCAAGCCGATCAAGGCCGTCGAGACGTTTTCGAAACTGGCGGCCACCGCCACGGCCGGCAGCAGCTATCCGTACGAGCAGGCGCACAAGCTGGCCGGTTGGCTGCGCGAGCACTACCGCTTCGACCCCAAGTCGGTTCCCGGGCACGGCTACCGCAACCTGGAGTTCTTCCTCACCACGGGCAAGCACGGCACCTCGGAGCAGTTCGCCGCCTCCTTCGCCGTGATGGCGCGGACGCTGGGGCTGCCGACGCGGGTCGCGGTCGGCTTCCGCGCGGACGGCGCCGGCGACAAGGACGCCGCGGGGCGGGGCTCCGGCGGGGACGGCGGTACCCGCCAGCTGACCGGGCGGGACGCGCTGGCCTGGCCCGAGGTCCGGTTCAAGGGCGTCGGCTGGGTGCCGTTCTACCCGACGCCCGGTCAGACGTCGCAGGACGGCTCGTCCGTACCGCCCGCCGGGCAGCCCAAGGAGCGTGAGAAGGCCGATCGCGACATCGCCGAGCAGCCCCGGCCCTCCGTGCCTCCCCAGCAGCAGGGCGGGGGCAAGGACGGCGACGGCCGGGCCGCACCGGCCGACGGCGGCGGGCTGCCCGCGTGGGTGTTCGCACCGCTGGCGGTGGCACTGGGGCTGCTGGCCTACTGCGGCTACGCGGCCTGGGCCCCGTACCGCACCCGCAGTCGGCGCCGCGGCGCGCGAGATCCCGGTCGGCGGGTGCTGGGCGCCTGGCAGCAGATCGTCGACCGGCTCACCGAGATCGGGCTGCCGGCCACCGCGGCGCACACCGCGACCGAGGTCGCGGCCTTCGGCGTCGAGCGTGTCGGCGGCAGCGCCAGCGAGCAACTGCCCGCCCTCGCCCGGCTGGTCAACGAGGTCGGCTACGGGGGCCGTACGCCCGACGAAGGCACCGCGGACGCCGCTTGGCGGCACTGCGACGCGATCGAGGAGGTCGTCGCGCGGACGGTTCCGCGCCGGGAGCGGGTGAAGCGGGCGCTGCGGCCCCGTACGTTGATTCGTCACAGCCGATCAGGAGCACACCGGTGAAAGCCAACCCGAGCTGGGGCCCCGGCGCGGCGGGCGGCGCGGCCGGGGGGCCGGTCGTGCCGCCCGCCGCGCCCGCCGCGCCCGCCGCCCCGACCGCCTCCGCACCCGCCGCACCGCCGGCGCTGCCCGACGGCTACCGGCCGCAGCGCGTCCTGGGTGCCGGAGCGCGCGGCACCGTCGTGCTGTGCCAGGAGGTGTCGAGCGGCCGGGAGGTGGCCGTCAAGGTGCTGCCCGTTGCGGTGGAGGACCCGGCGCGCCGTCTGGCCGCGCACTCCGAGCTGCTGGCAGCGGGAGCGGCCGCCAGGCACCCGTGCGCCGTCACCGTCATGGACGCCGGCTCCACCGGCACGCAACAGCTGTACGTGGTGGAGGAGTGGTGTCCGGGCGGCTCGGCGCAGGACCGGCTGACCGCCTCCGGCCCGTTCCCGGTCGAGGACGTGCTGGTGATCGGCGTACGGCTGGCCCTGGCACTGCACTCCTCGCACCGTCGCGGGGTGCTGCACCTGGATGTGCGCCCGGCGACCGTCCTCTTCGACGCGCAGGGCGGTGCGTTGCTCACCGGGCACGCGCTCGGCCGTGTGCTCCAGCGGGCCGTCCCGTCGCTGGGTGCCGTCTTCGACCAGGCGTACGCGGCGCGGGAACTGTTCGGCTGGGAGGCCCCGGGGCCCGCAGCGGATGTGTACGCGCTGGGGGCCACGCTGTACGCGCTGCTGGCGGGCGAGCCCGCCCAGGCCGCGGCGGTGCGCGCGGGCGGCTCCGCCCCGTACGAGGCGGTGCTGGCCGGCGGGCTGCCCCGGCCCCCGAGGTCGGATGTACCCGAGCCGCTGTACGCGCTGCTGCACCGGATGACGGCACCGCACGCGGAGGGGCGCCCACCGCTGACGGAGGTGCACCGCGTGCTGCGGATGCTTCTGCCGGTCTCCTGCGCCTCGCGTGTCCCGGATCTGCAGCCGGAGGCCGGGCCCGAGCCCCCGCTGCCGGGCTGGGACCCGGCCGACGACGCCCTCACCCAGCCGCCGCCCGAGACGGACGACGACCCGGACTCCGCGGAGGCCGTCGCCCGGCGGCGTCGCACCCGCAACCGGATCCTCGCCGCATGCGGAGCGCTGCTGTTGGCGGGTGGCGCGGGGGTGGCCCTGTTCCTGGTGCGCGCCGCGAACGAGGCCGGGCCCGACCGTGCCGCGAAGCCGCCGAAGAAGCCCGCCCAGTCGGCGCATCCGCTGCCCAAGGGGCAGGTCCCGGACTTCCAGGCCCAGGAGGTGAAGGTCACCCGGGTCGGCCGGCAGGTCCAGGTCGCCTGGAGCAAGCCGAAGAAGCCGCAGGCCGTCTACGGCTACGCCGTCACCGCCCAGTCGCCGGACGGCGAGACGGTGAAGGTGAAGAACACCAACGCGGACGAGCCGAGTGTCGTCTTCTCCTCCCCGCCCGTGAAGGCCGGCTCCTGCTACGTGGTCACCTCGTTGGTGCAGACGGCCGACGGCAGTGTGGGGCTGGCCTCGGCCGAGTCGGTGTGCGACCGGGGGGAACAAGGCGGCTGAGCGGGAAGGCGGGAATGTCACAGGCGGACGTCACAATGGAGGAACACAGCTTCTGCTTCGCGTCGTGGAGCAGGGAGAATGCTGTGCTGATCAACTGTCCGGCATATGGCGGAGCGCGTACCGCGCCGTCGGCCGGCATCGGGGGGAGCAAGCGGAATGGGTGAGTTCACCGGAGTCGATCCTCTTCGGCTGCGCGAGTTGGCCAATGCGCTGCAGGGCTTGGCGGACGCGCTCGACACGGAAGGCACCACCATCCGTGATCTGTTCTCGAAGTGGGGAGGAACACTCAGCCAGTCCGTCCTGACGCAGCAGACGACTCAGGTCGGCGAGGACGCGACCAACATGGCGCTGCGGGCCGACCTGGCGTACGGCCTGTTCCTGCAGCCCCGGTTCGTCAACCAGGGCAGCCCGCACTCCGACTGGGTCAACATCGAGTGGGACGTCTCGAAGATCGACGTCACGGCGCAGGGGCAGCGGGAGGCCCTGAGCCTGCTGGAGGCGTTGAACGACCCCGAGAATCCGCAGTCGCGCACCACCATCCAGTACCTGTCGCAGTCACTGGCCGACCACGCCGACGACCCCGAGTACCTCGAGGCGTTCATGAACGCGGGCGGCCTGGACGCCTCGGTGCGCGCGGCGCGGTTCCTGCACGGCCAGGACGGCACCCACGGCAGCACCGTGCTCTCCCAGGACTCGCAGGAGATCCTCGCCAGATTCGGGCTGGCCGTGCAGTCCGCGACCAGTCTCGCCGAACAGGGGGAGATCCAGCTCCCCGCCAACTACCTGCAGAAACTGACGGACCCGCCGAACGGCGACATGTGGTCCGTCGGCATGCTCTTCCAGTACGGCCCGAAGGGCGACAAGTGGGACCCGAACGTGTTGTCCACGGTCGGCGGCGCGATGCTGGACTGGCGCGCGGAGCAGCAGATGCGCCCCAACTACTCCGAGCCCTTCATCGCCGGCACCAGTTATGTGCCCGGCGGTTACGTCGAATCGGACAACCCCTGGTACGACAGCCTGGGTCTGGACGTCTCCTACCTCACGGTGGGCGCCGACGACGCCGCCGAACGCATCCAGGCCATCGCCACCAACGACCCCTCGGTCATCCTCATGCAGCGGGTCAGCGAGAACCCGGACGCGTCCCGCCGGCTGCTGACCGGTGCCGACGGCGCGAAGTACGCCGGGATCCTGGTCGACGACAAGTGGCACACGCCGGGCCCCCAGTCGTTCAACGAGGCGCAGTGGCCCGCCGCCGTGATCACCGCCGCCACCTCGGACCGGACCGGCCATCCGGCGGAGTCGGCGGAGGCGGCGGCCAACGTCATCAACGCGGGCGCGGCCGAGTACGGCGACGAGAAGGGCAAGAGCGACTACGACAAGTCGCAGTATCCGGTGTCCGGCCAGATCACCCACGCCCTCGCGCAGGTGTTCGCCACATATGTACCCGACTTCGCCCAGTCCCACGGCATGCCGGCGGACCAGGCGGCGACCCCGGCGACCGGCTCGGACAACCAGGGCATGCTGATCGTGGGCCATCAAACGGCGCTGGACTTCATCAGCATGATCGCGCAGAACCACGGCGACGCCGGGCATCTGGTCAACGCCGTCAACTCGCAGATCTCGCTGACGGCCGCCGGAGGCATGGACAGCCCCGATGCGCAGACCTATCTGAACAACCTGGCCGAGCTGCAGGGTGTGGTGACCGCCGGCGCCCACCAGGTGGGCCTGAATGCGGAGAAGCTGAAAGACGAGGCGAACAAGAAAACGGTGCTGTGGGTGGACTCAGTCGGTGGTGCCATCACCGCCATTCCGGGACTGCCGGTCCAAGCCGAGTGGGTCCAGACGGCCATCACGGCGGGCCTGCCCGCGGTGAAGGACAGTTTCTCGACGGACAACGCCCAGAAGTACCAGGACGCGGCAGGCTCGAAGTTCTACGACGACCAGTCCTCCATGCGGCTTCCGCTGCTGCAGGGCCTGGTCACCAGCGGTCAGATCGAGCCTCCTGCGGACCACCCGGAATGGGCGAACGGTCAGATCACCCTCCAGGACGCGAACGATCTGACGGACTTCAACAGCTGGTGGCAGCAGGTCGCGCGGCAGCAAGGCGGCCAGTTGGACGACTTCGACGACGAGATGCGCGACGCCTTCGAACGCGGAAACAGCGCCAACTAGCGAGGGGGACAGCCATGGGCATGTCGGATGCCGATCTGTGCAGGCAGGACATGGCGAAGATCGGGACGGCGGTGGACAACATCCGGATCGCCGTGCAGAAAGTGACCAATCTGATGGGCGCCGACACCTGGGCGGGCACCGCTGCGGACACCTGGGCCGGCGACTTCAACGGCCGTATGAGTTCGCTGAACTACCTGTTCGAGTCCTACCCGGCGGAGGAACAGGCTCTCATCACCAAGGCCGAAGAGAATGAGCCGAAGTAGCAACGGCGACGGGGGGCTCCTATGGAACTGCGGCTGACCGCCGTCGACGGCGCGGGCGGGCGGAGCGCCGATCTGCTGGTGGATGTGGAGCCCGACGCCGCCGTCGGGTCCGTCGCCCGGGAAATCGTCCGGCACCTGGGCGGCGGCACCCCGGGCGACGCGGGCGAGGCGCCCGCGCTGTTCGTCAACGGATACCCGCTCGCCCCGGCCCTTCCGGTGGCCGACTCCCCCGTCCGGGACGGCGCCACGGTCTTGGTGGGGGCGCCGGGCGCCGGTCCGCGGCCGGAGGCCCAGGGCACCGTGGAGGTTCGGGTCGTGGGCGGCCCCGACGCCGGGCGGGTCCACCGGCTGGGTCCGGGCGTCGCCGTCCTCGGCAGCGGCCCGGAGGCGTGGGTACGGCCGGCGGACAGCACCCTGCCCAGCTCCGCGTGCGAGATCGATGTGGCCGTCGACGGCACGGTGACGCTCACCCCCGCCTTCGGCAGCAGCGTCACGATGGACGGCCGGCAGCTGGAGCAGCCCGCGATCTGGCGGCAGCGGGGTGTCGTCGCCGCCGGGCACTCGCTGTTCGAGCTGCGCGAGCCCACCTTCCCGGACGCCGCGCTCAAGCCCTCGCAGGACGGTACGGGGCTGGACTACAACCGGCCCCCGCGGATCAAGCCCTCCGCCCACAAGACGCAGTTCCAGCTGCCGCCCAAACCCAAGCAGTCCGAGACCCGGCCCCTGCCGTGGGCCGTCGCGCTGGCACCGATGCTGGCCGCCGTCGCCATGGTGGTGCTGTTGGGCAGCGCCATCTATCTGATCATGGCGGTGCTCACCCCGGTCACTCTCGTCGCCAACCACTTCTACGACCGCCGGCACGGCAGGACATCGCACCGCCGCAAGCGTCGCGAGTACGAGCAGCACAAGGTCTCCATCGAGTACCAGGCGCGCAAGGCGATGGCCGAGGAGACAGCGGCGCGCCGACTGGCCTGCCCCGACCCGGCCGAGCTGTACCTCGTCGCCACCGGCCCCGGACAGCGGCTGTGGGAACGGCGGCTGGAGGACGACGACTACGGCCGGCTCCGGGTCGGCACCGGCACGCTGCCCTCCGAGGTGGAGGTGAGCGACCCGAATCAGCAGGAGCACCGCCGTACCGAGCCGCGGATGCTGAGCGACGTCCCGGTGAGCGTCCCGCTGCGCACCCACGGCATTCTCGGCGTCGCCGGGCGAGGCGAACTGCCCCGCGCCATCGGCCGCTGGCTCGTCGCGCAGGCGTCGGTGCTGCACAGCCCGGCGGATCTCAGCATCTGTGTGCTGACCGACCCTTCGGGCAGCGAGTGCTGGGAGTGGGTGCGATGGCTGCCGCACGCCCGCGGCCGGGAGGGACACGGCGCGGTGGCGCTGCTGGGCACCGAGACGGAGAGCGTGGCGCGCCGGATCAGCGAGCTGCTGGCGCTGCTGGGCGCCCGTCAGGAGAACGCCGGGGAGAGCCGGCCGGGCTCGGACGAGGTGTGGCGCGGCCCGTCCGTCCTCGTGGTGCTGGACGGCTCCCGCAGGCTGCGTGCCCTGCCGGGGCTGACCCAACTGCTGCGCGAGGGACCCCGCTTCGGCATCCATCTGGTGTGTCTGGACGCCGACCGCGGGCTGCTGCCCGAGGAGTGCCGGGCGCTGGTGGAGGAGGACCACTTCGGGCTGTTGCAGGTGTCGCAGTTCGGCGAGACCCCGGTGCAGTCGGTACGGCCGGACTGTGTGCCGCCCGCCTGGTGCGAGGCGGTGGCCCGCGCCATGGCACCGGTCCGCGATGTGAGCGAGAAGGAGACCGGTGCCCTGCCGGACGCCTGCCGGCTGCTGGATCTGCTGGAGCTGGAGCCTCCGTCGGCCGCCGTGATCACGGCGCGCTGGGCGGCGGGCGGGCGCTCGACCGGCGCCGTGGTCGGCGCCTCGTTCGACGGCCCGTTCACCATCGATCTGGTGCGCGACGGGCCGCACGGGCTGGTCGCCGGCACCACCGGGTCCGGCAAGTCGGAGCTGCTGCAGACGCTGGTGGCGTCCTTGGCCGTGGCCAACCGGCCGGACGCGATGAACTTCGTGCTGGTCGACTACAAGGGCGGGGCCGCCTTCAAGGGCTGCGAGCAACTGCCGCACACCGTCGGCATGGTGACTGACCTCGACTCCCATCTGGTGAAGCGGGCGCTGGTCTCGCTCGACGCGGAGGTGCGCCGCCGCGAGCGGATCCTGGAGCCGCTGGGCGCCAAGGACATCGAGGCCTACGAGCGGGCTGCCCGGCGCGACCCGTCGCTGGCGCCGCTGCCCCGGCTGCTGATCGTCGTCGACGAGTTCGCCTCGATGGCCCGTGAGCTGCCGGACTTCGTCACCGGGCTGGTCAACATCGCCCAGCGGGGCCGGTCGTTGGGCATTCACCTCATTCTCGCCACCCAGCGGCCCAGCGGTGTGGTCTCGCCCGAGATCCGTGCCAACACCAATCTGCGGATCGCGCTGCGGGTGACCGACAACGCCGAGAGCCAGGACGTCATCGACGCGCCCGACTCCGCGTACATCGCCAAGAGCACACCGGGGCGTGCGCTGGTGCGGCTGGGTGCCTCCTCGCTGCTGCCGTTCCAGTCCGGCCGGGTCGGCGGGCGGCGGCCGCAGACGGCGGCCGAGGTGACCACGCAGCCGTGGGCGGTGCCGGTGGAGTGGTCGGATCTGGGCCGCCCCGCACCCACGCGGCCCAAGCCGCCGGGCGGCCAGGACGACGACCCGCTCACGGACCTGGCGCTGCTGGTGGAGGCCGTACGCGCGAGCGCCACCGCCCTCGGGTGCGAGGAGCCCTACCGGCCCTGGCTGGAGCCGCTGACCGACCTGGTGACGCTCGACGAGGTGCCGCGGCCCGCGGTCGAGCGCCGGGGCGACGTCCCGCCCGCCGTGTTCGGTGTCACCGACGTACCGGCACGGCAGGCCCGCGAGCCGCTGGTCCTGGACCTGGTGGACGGGGACCATCTGCTGCTGGTCGGCGGGCCGCGCTCGGGCCGTTCGACGGCGCTGCGGACGATCGCCGGCTCCCTGGCCGACCTCGCCTCCCCCGCCGACGTCCATCTGTACGGAGTGGACTGCGGCTCCAACGCGCTGGTGCCGCTCTCCGTGCTCCCGCACTGCGGCGCCGTCGTCACCCGCGACCAGACCGACCGGCTCACCCGGCTGCTGGCCAGGCTCCAGGCGGAGATCGCCCGCCGCCAGCAGATCCTGGCCCGGGCCGGTGCCGCGAACGTCGCCGAACAGCGCGCTTCCGCCGCCACTCCCGACGAGCGGCTGCCATGGCTGGTGCTGCTGCTGGACGGCTGGGAGAGCTACACCGCCGCATTCGAGTCGTACGACTACGGCAAGCTCACCGACGCCATGGCGCAGCTGTTCCGCGAGGGTCCGTCCGTCGGTCTGCGGGTGGTGATGTCCGCGGGGCGCAGCGGTCTGTCGGGCGTGGTCTCCTCGTCCTTCGGCGATCGGCTCGTCCTGCGGCTGGCCGACTCCAACGACTACAGCACGGCTGGTATGACCGCCCGGGACATCCCCTCGCACCTTCCGCCGGGCCGCGCGCTCCGGCCGGGCGACGACGGCTTGCTGGAGAGTCAGACAGCGCTGCTGGACGCCGATCCCTCCGGACAGGCGCAGGTGAGTGCGATCCGGCGGATCGCCGAGCGGGCTGCCGCGGTGCACGGCCGTCCGCCCCGCGCGCTGCGCCCGATGCGGGTGGACGCGCTCCCGGGGCGCGCCACGGCCCGGGAGGCGCTGGCGCTGGACCCGGAGTTCACGCCGCCGTCCCCGCTGTGGGCGCTGGTGGGCGTGGGCGGCGACGAACTCGGCCCGCTCGGTGTGGATCTCTCCCAGCACGGCCCCGGCTTCGTCATCGCCGGTCCGCCCAAGTCCGGGCGCTCGACGGCGGTGTGCGCGGCGGCACGGTCGTTGCTGCGCGCGGGCCTGCCCCTGATCGTCGTCACGCCCAAGCGCTCCCCGCTGCGCGAGCTGGAGGGTGAACCGGGAGTGCTGGGCGCGCTGCGGGAGATGGCGGACGCGGCGCAGTTGAAGGAGCTGCTGGATCGCGCGGGTGCCGACGGCGCTCGCTATGCGGTGGTCGTGGACGACGCCGAGTTGGTGTACGACACCCCGCTGGACTCCGTGTTGGAGTCGGTGGTGCGCAGTGGGGTGGACGGCGGCCACGGGCTGGTGGCGGCCGGCACCACGGACTCGCTGACCTCGCAGTACCGCGGTTTCCTCCGGGAGGCCCGCCGCGCCCGCAGCGGCCTGCTGCTCTCGCCGCAGAACAACTCGGAGGGGGAGCTGTTCAGCATCCGGCTGCCCCGCGCCACCGCCTCCAATGTGGCGGGTCGCGGACTGCTGGTGCTCAGCGGCGAGATGACTCCGGTGCAGGCGGTCACCGACGAGTGAGGGGGTGCCCCGTGGTCGGCGGGGCACCCCGACGGCGGACGGCGGGGGCGCGCACGAGCCGGCGGGCCGCAGCCGGATCGGGTGCGGCCCGCCGGGTGATGGGCCGGCTTCGGCGTCGGGTCAGTTGGTGACCTGGTCGATGTTGTCCGCGTTGGTCCGGGCGGCGGTTCCCGCGTCCCGGAGCGTCTCCACGAACCTGTCGAACGTCGGCTTCAGCCCCTCCCACTCGCTGCGGAACTGCTGTGCCTTGCCACCGGTCCAGTACCCGCCGCTGTCGTTGCAGGCGCTCTGCAGGCTGGTGATCAGCCCCTGGAGCTGGTTCGCGTCACCGTCGAACTTGCTGGCCAGCTCCCGCAGTCGCTCAAGGTCGGCACCGTTCATTCCCATAAGGAATCCTCCCCGTTATCCGGTTTTGACGCGTCTGGCAGCACGGTAACGCACTTCACGTCCGTGCTGGACCTGTTCGTGTCACAGCCGGTCAACAGCCTTGTACCCGCCGGGAAGGGCCGTGGATCCGCCAGGCGCCGCGCTCCGGGCGGCCCCTGTGAGGCCGTTTCACCCTCCCCGCCTCATTACCGAAAGTAGCCAAAGTTCCCTTTAGTGCATTGTGATCTAAATCACACCTATTGAGGTGATTTTTCCCTTTCCAGGGTCACTCGGGGTAGGTGGTGGACGACCTCGCATGTCCGCCCCGAGCGTTCCTAGGAAGGAGGACGACCATGGCAGCGCCTACGACCGGCAGCACCATCGAGCACCACCCGGACCTGGTGGAGATGCGTGCCCGGTACGAGAAGGCCGGATCCACTCCGACCGCTCAGCTCGTGGAGGGGCTGACCTTCCTCACGGGTCTCTACATCGCGATCTCGCCGTGGGTGGTCGGGTTCAACGGGTCGACCGCCCTGACGGTGAGCAACCTCATCGTGGGGCTGGCCTTCGCGGTGCTCGCCCTCGGATTCGGTTCCGCCTACGAGCGGACGCATCTGCTGGGCTGGACCGCGCCGCTGCTCGGAGCCTGGGTGATCATCTCGCACTGGGTGATCAACGACGCTCCCAGCACGGCACAGATCGTGGTCAACAATGTGATCGCTGGAGGTGTGGCAGCACTCTGCGGACTCGCGGTCATGGGGTTGGCGGCCATGGGCAAGCGGAAATCATGACTCCCAGCACCTGACACGCGACGCCCAGCAGGAACACGCGCGTTCACCCCGCGCGTGAGGACGGGCGGAGCGGCCCGCGAACGGCCGCGCCGCCCGTTTCGGCTGCGCGGCGGCCCCCACGCGGCCCGCCGGATGGCCGCGAGCGGGTGCACCCCGGCCCGGACTGGGGTTGGCTGGAAGCACAAGGACACACCCGCGGCGACAAGCGGCACACGGACAGCGACGCACTACGAGCAGTCGAGGAGGCGTCCGACGGGCCATGGGCATGGGCACGGCGCAGCGGATCGACGCCTTTCAGCAGCGGCACCGCTGGGCGGGTCTGCCCCTCGCCGTCGTCTACAAGGTCTTCGACGACCAGGCCCTCTATCTGGTCGCCCTGCTCACCTACTACACCTTTCTGTCGATCTTCCCCGTGCTGCTGCTGTTCGTCTCGGGGCTCGGCTTCTTCCTGGAGGACAACCCGGAACTGCAGCGGCGGCTGCTGAACTCGGTGCTCGGCGAGTTCCCGGTGCTCGGGAACCAGCTCCGGGGGCGTATCCACGCCTTCAGCAGCAACGGCATCGCCCTCGCGGTCGGTGTCGCCGGCAGTCTCTACGGCAGCCTGGGGGCCGCGCAGGCCGCGCAGTACAGCCTCAACAAGATGTGGGCGGTGCCCCGGTACCAGCGGCACGACCCCTTCACATCGCGGCTGAAGGGGATGCTGTTCTTGATGACGGTGGCGGGCGGGCTGTGCGTGACACTGCTGCTGTCGCTGGCGACCGCGGAGTCCCGGGCGTTCGGCACCGATCTGGGCACCTGGCTCCGCGCGACGATCACCCTGGTGGCGGTAGCCGTCAACGCCGGGCTGCTGCTGGCCACCTACAGCTTCCTCACCCATCATCAGGTGGCGCTGCGACGGCTGTGGGCGGAGTCCGTCGGCGGTGCCTGCGCCTGGCAGCTGCTGCAGTGGGCCGGCGGGTACTACGCCACGAACGTGCTGCGCGGGGCGAGCCTGACGTACGGGATGTTCGGGATCGTGCTCGGTCTCCTCGGCTGGATCTATTTGGGCGCGTTGATCTTCGTGGTGGCGGCCGAGGTGAGCGTGGTGCGGGCTCATCGGCTGTGGCCCCGCAGCCTGCTGACGCCGTTCACCGACCGGGTGTGGCTCAGTTGGGCCGACCGGAAGGCGTACACCTCCTACGCCACGACGGAGACCTTCAAGGGCTTCGAGACCGTCACCGTGGAGTTCGACCAGCGACCGCCCGCGGGCGCCCCGCCCAGGGAGGACCCGCCCGAGGAGGTCACCGCCGAGGAGGGCGGGCCGCCTGCGGACGAATCGCCCGATGCGGAGTCACCCGGGCAGCAGCAGCCGCCGGCCGACGGACAGCCCCCGCCCGGCCGGCCGGGCGGGGGCTGAGTCTCACCTGGGGTGGCGGGACCCGGCTCCGAAGCCGATCATCCGCCAGATCCGGATCTCACGCCGGAGACCGGGCAGCTCCCGGAGGAACATCGCCAGGCCGAGGGTGCCGAGCACGGCGAGCTGGCCGACGAGAATCCGCTTGGCCCGGCACGGACCGGAGCCCGGAGCGTGCTGCGCCGCCTTGGTGACGGGCGGTCGGGAAGGCTTGGTGTAACGCGGGAGGGTGGCGGTGGGACGCCGGAAGGGCGCCGCCGAACGCCGGGAACGGGACGGTGGGGTGAACGGTGGGGTGAGGCGTCGGGACGGGAGGCCTCGCTGCATGGTGCGCTCCTCAGCCGGGCGAGATGTTGGGCATGATCTTCATGATGGAGTTGTGCTTCTTCCAGTGGATGCCGGTCGAGCGCCGGGCGTCCGCGGTGCCGTCCTTGTGGTGGCCAGGCTGGCGGTTGTAGAGGCCCTTGTTGCCCTGGTGCATGCCCCACACATGGGAAGGGGTGTCCGGCTTCACGTGAGGTTTTCCGATGCGGATACGGCCCATGGCGTCCTCCTTGTTGGTCGCGTCACCCTCGCTGCTCGGTCAGCTCGGCGAAGAACCGGTCGATCTCGGGCCACACCCGGCTGCCGCCGGAGAGGCCCTGCCACTCCCGCCGGACGACGGCCACCATGCGGAAGCAGTCGTCGATCGGGACGATCCAGTGCTGGGAGCGGCCCTGGACGGTGTTGACGAGCAGTGCCTCGACGTCGGCCGTCAGGGTTGCCAGGTCGGGGCAGCGTGCGACGGTCGCCCGCCAGGCCTCGGGGGCGATCTCCCACCGGGTCGCACCGGCGGGGCTGGGGTAGTGGGCGCGTACGCTCCCGTCGGCGCGCGGTACGAAGAAGGCGAGCCCGACCGGGACGCCCAGCGGCTCGGTGGGGACCGGGGCCAGTCTCCGTCGCCGGTGCCCGATCAGCAGATAGTGCCCTTGACCGGCGCCGTCGCGTACGAACAGCAGCGAGCACGGCCGGCAGACGCACAGCACCTGTTCCTCCGCGGTGTCCAGCAGGTGCCGGTGGCCTTCGGACACCGGGTCGCCGCACAGGTCGCAGCGTTCGGCGTCCTTGCCCACGGCGTGCTCGCCGGGCTGGTCGGTGGCCTCGCGGATGACGCGGGCCAGCCCGCCGGCGGTCATTGCGGCCCCCCGGCCGGTGCGGTGGCGGGCAGCAGCGACTCCAGCGGTACGAAGGCGGGGGCAGCCGCCTCCTGCGGGGCCGCGCGGACCTCGGCCAGTTCGGGCGCCGCGGCCAGTACCGCCTCGCGCACCGCTTCCTCGATCCCGGAGGAGGAGGCACCGCACCCCTTGGTGGTGAGCCGGACGGTGGCCACCGGTCCGTCGATACCGACGAGTTCGATCGTGGCGCCGCGGCGGCGCAGCACCTCCGCGATGGTTTCGACGGCGGTGGCGACCCGGCGCTCGACCGGGTCGGGGTGCAGTCCGTGCAGGACGAGGAGGTGATGGAGCAGCTGATCGCCGGTCAGTCGGCGGACCAGCTCGGGCCCGGCGAGGTCGCCGACCCGCGCCAGCGCCTCGCCGTAGAGTTCCGTCAGCCCTCGTACGGCCGCGCGGGCGGCGTCGGCGGTCGGCCCGGCCACCTTCTCCACCCGTTCGAGGAGTTCGTCGAGGCGGGCCAGGCGCTGTTCGACCTCCGCGTCCGCCAGCCGGGGCGGGTCACCCATGACCGGCTCCGGTCCCGGCACCGGCGCCGAACATCGGTGAGTGCGTCTGCTGCAGCTCCTTGCCCTTGCCGAGGTACATATGGACACCGCAGGGCAGGCAGGGGTCGAAGCTGCGGACGGTGCGCATGATGTCGACGCCCTTGAAGTCGTCCGGGCCGTTCTCCTCGAAGATCGGCTGGCCCTGGACGGCGTCCTCGTACGGGCCCAGGTTGCCGTAGCTGTCCTGCGGACTGGCGTTCCAGGGGGTCGGCGGGTACGGGTGATAGTTGGCGATCTTCTTGTCCTTGATCACCAGGTGGTGCGAGAGCACACCGCGTACCGCCTCGTGGAAGCCGCAGCCGATGGCCTCGTCCGGCAGTTCGTAGTCGTTGAAGATCCTGGTGTCGCCCGCCCGCACCAGGTTCAGTGCCCGGTCCACGAAGTCGAAGGCCATGGCGGCCGAGTAGGCGACGAAGTAGGGGCGGGCCCGGTCGCGCTCCAGGGTGTTCGACCACTTGGGAATCTGCCACTCCAGCGTCATCTCCGGAAGCCGGCTGCTCTTCGGGAGAGTGATCTGCACGCTGTGCCCGGTGGCCTTGACGTAGTCGGTCTCCACCAGCCCGTTGAGCGCCGTCGACCACAGCCGGGCCAGTGGGCCGCCGCCGGTGTCCAGCGCGAGGTGGTCGCCGGTGCTCTTGTCGAACCACCGGGGGCTCATCACCCAGCTGTACTTGTCCTCGAAGTCGCGTTTCTGCGGCGCGGGCACGGTCGTCTGGTTCCAGGGGTGGCGCATGTCCACCGGGTTGCCCAGCGGGTCGTGGGTGACGAACGGCTCCTCGTTCACCCAGTCCTCGTAGTAGGAGCTGCCCAGCAGGATGCGCATACCGAGGTTGATGTCGACGAGGTTGTTGGTGACCAGCTTGCCGTCGACGACGATGCCGGGGGTGACGTACATCGCCTTGCCCCAGGTGTTCATGTTCTCGTACCGGTAGTCGCACGTCTGGTAGTGCTGCCAGGCGCCCCAGCAGCCGAGCATGATGCGGCGGCGGCCGACTTCCTCGTATCCGGGCAGCGCCTCGTAGAAGAAGTCGAAGACGTCGTCGTTCATCACGACGGACTTCTTGACGAAGTCGAGGATCTTCATCAAGCGGCTGAGGTAGTCGGTGAAGGTCGTGGGTTCCGGCATGGTGCCCACGCCGCCCGGATACAGCGTGGAGGGGTGCACGTGGCGCCCTTCCATCTTGCAGAACATCTCACGTGTGACACGGCTGATGTGCAGCGCCTCCTTGTAGACCGCTCCCTCGAACGGGTTGAAGGCGCGCATGAGGTCGGCGATGGTGCGATAGCCGTGGATGTGGCCGTGCGGTGCCGGGGTCTGCTCCGCCTTGGCCAGCACGCCGGGGTTGGTGGCCTTGACCATCGCCTCGCAGAAGTCGACGAACACCATGTTGTCCTGGAAAATGGTGTGGTCGAACATGTACTCGGCGGCTTCGCCGAGGTTGGTGATGTGCTCGGCGAGCGGCGGCGGTTTGACCCCGTAGGCCATCTGCTGTGCGTAGTTGGAGCACGTGGTGTGGTTGTCGCCGCAGATCCCGCAGATGCGGCTGGTGATGAAGCCGGCGTCCCGCGGGTCCTTCCCCCGCATGAACACCGAATAGCCTCGGAACAGCGACGAGGTGCTGCGGCACTCGGTCACCTCGCGATTGGCGAAATCGACCTTGGTGTAGATGCCGAGATTGCCGATGATCCGGGTGATCGGGTCCCAGGACATGTCGACCACTTGCGGGGTCTTGCGCCCCGCCTCGGGCCGGGCCGCCGTTGCCGTCATCTCAGTCCTTGTCTTGTCGGTCGCGATGGGTGTCGGGCGCCGTCTGGAATGTCAGGGGCGCCAGTGCGGGTCGTAGCCGCTGGTCAGTTCGGGCCGGTTGTGGTGCCACTTCGCCTCCTGGTTCACCGCGATGTTGGTGATGCCGCGCATCCGCCGGATGAACGCGCCGTAGGGGCGGATCAGGATGGAGGAGAGGCTGCCGCCGGTCGGCTCGTCCATGAACGGCATGAACGCGTCGGGGAAGCCGGGCATCGTGCATCCGATGCAGATGCCGCCCACGTTGGGGCAGCCGCCCACCCCCGACATCCAGCCGCGCTTGGGCACGTTGCAGTTGACCACCGGGCCCCAGCAGCCCACCTTCACCTGGCACTTGGGCGAGTTGTAGTCCTTGGCGAAGTCGCCCTGCTCGTAATAGGCGGCCCGGTCGCAGCCCTCGTGCACGGTCTTCCCGAACAGCCACTGGGGGCGCAGCATGTGGTCCAGCGGCGGTGGCGGGGCGGCGCCGGCCGCATGGTGGAGCACCCAGACCAGGGTCTCCATGAAGTTCTCCGGCTGGATCGGGCAGCCGGGCACATTGACGATCGGCAGCGCGCCCTGCGACCTGAAGTCCCAGCCCAGGTAGTCCGCGAGTCCCATGGCGCCGGTGGGATTCCCCGCCATCGCGTGGATACCGCCGTACGTGGCGCAGGTGCCCGCCGCGACCACCGCCCAGGCGCGGTGCGCGAGCCGGTCCAGCCACCAGTTGAGGGTCAGCGGCTCGCCGGTCTCCTCGTCGTTGCCGAAGGACGTCCAGTAGCCGTCGCCCTCGATGATGTTCTGGTTGGGGATCGAGCCTTCGATGACGAGGATGAAGGGCCGCTCGGCCTCGCCGCGGGCCGCCGCCCGGAACGGTGCCAGGAACTCCTCACCGCCGGTGGTGGGCGAGAGCACCTTGTTGTGCAGGTTCACCTTCGGCAGGCCGGGGACGAGGCCCAGCACCAGGTCCTCGATGGCGGGCTGCCCGGAGGCCGTCATCGACACGGTGTCGCCGTCGCAGCTCATCCCCTCCGAGATCCAGAGGATGTCGATCTCCTCGAACCCCGCCCGCTTCTCCGCTTTCGACGGATGCTCACTCGTCCGGGTGATGCCGCTTTCGATGGTCATGTTCTCGGCCTCCCTTGCAGCCGGTCACGCATCCGGTCGTAGACGTTGGCGACCGGTGCCGCCATGGCGAGCGCCGGTGGTGTGTCGGGGGCGTGCGGGTGCGGTCTGCTGGGCGCGGTGCGCTTCGCCTTCTCCAGCGCGCGGCCCAGCTCCTCGAGGGTCTGCTGGTCGACGGCCTCGCGCAGCATCGGCATCAGCCGGCCCTCCTCCTCGGCCACATGCTCCTCGATCTCCCGCTGCAGCTCGGCCATCAGCCGGTCGGTCTGCTCGAAGACCTGCTCGTCGCCCTCCCCACCGCGGTGCCCGTCCGGGTAGGTGTCGCTGTGCCGGTCGGCGGTGGGGAGCTGGTCCAGGGCGAGGAGCGTCTTCTTCACGCCCATGTGCTCGGCAAGGTGCTCGTCGATCTCCTGCTGTCCGTCCGGCAGGACCTTCCTGGCCAGCGGGTAGACCATCAGCTCCTCGACCGCCGCGTGCTTGGACAGTTCGCGGATCACCGTCTCGACCACGGCGCGGCGCTGGCGTGCGGAGGCGGCCCCGCGGTAGTCGCGGAACAGCTGCTCGACCATCCGATGGTCATGCTTCAACAGTTCGATGGCATCCATCGGACCTCTCTTCGTCGGGGGAAGCGGTACCGGCGCCGTCCAACGGCTGGACCTCATCGGGGCGGAAGTAGCAGAACCGGCCGTACCAGGCGTTCAGTTCGGCGGCGGGGTCGTCCTCGACCGACACGGCGAGATGCACGCTGCCGTCCACGTCGTGGAAGACGCCTTCCACCCGGGCTGTGCGCCCCACGAGGAACATGTCCTGCGCGTCGGCGCCCCGGCCCCGGGGACACAGCCGCACCCGGTGACCGCGCGCCACCTCGACCCCGCCGACCGGCACGCTGTCGGTCGACGGGCTCAGCCCCTCGTCCCCGCCCTCCCGCCACCAGGGGAGGCGCTCACCGGCCGCGTGCCCGGCAGAGGGCGCGTCCGAGGACTTGGCCGAGGGCTCGGCAGAGGGCGCGTCCGAGGGCTCGGCCCGTCCGTGCCGGGTGGGCCGGGGAGGCGGGGCGAGCTGGAGGAGCTGGGCCGGTTCCGGGGAGCGCATCGCACCGTGCAGCTGCGCGAAGACCTCCTGCGGCATGTTCTCGACCCGGTCGAGAATGGCGGCGGCACGCGGGTCGGTGGCCCGCGCCTCCCGCTTCTCCTCGTCGGTCAGCAGCAGCGTACGCAGCGAGAGGATCTCGTCGATCTCGGCGGCGTCGTGCAGGTCGCCCGGGCTCTCGGGGGCGATCTGCGGATGGTCGCCCAGCAGGATCGGTGAGGAGAACATCGTCCGCGCGGTGCCCTCCTCCCCCGCCAGGACAGGGAAGGTGCGCACGTTCCGGCAGGCCCGTGTGTGCGCCGCTGCCCAATCGGGCGGGTCGATCAGGGAGCAGAACCGCGGGCCGTCGCCGCCGAGCAAGGTGTGGGTGGCCAGGAGCGCGTGGCGCAGCGCCACTTCGCGGGAGGCCGCCGGGGAAGGAGCGTCGCCGGTGTTCTCCGTACGGACGGTCAGGCGGTACGTTCCGTCGGGGCCGTCGAGCCGCTCGGCCCGCAGGGTGGTACGGGCGCGCACCGGGTGCCGACGGCGTACGATTCGGCCGACGGTGCCCCCGGCGCTGGTCAGCGGGGCGGTCTCCAGACCGCCTGGCGCGCCGACCGGGTAGGTCCGTTCACCGGCCAGCAGCTCGGTGAGCGGCACCTCCAGGTCGGTCTCGCGCGGTACCGCCTCGTCGAACGTCAGATGGAGCGCGCCGTCCACGTCCAGGGTCTCCACGGCCTCCCAGCCGTCGCCCGCACCGGTGCGCCGCTCCACGGTCTTGCGCTGGGCCTGGAGGTAGCGCACCCGGACGCGGAGTACGGCATCGGGCGCGGACTCGAACAGGCACTCGGTCTGCTGGTACCAGGACTCGGCAGCGCCCGAGACGCCGGGCTGCTCGGCCAGGTGCGCCTCGGCCCAGACGCGCGGCACCAGCACGCCGAACTGCCAGCGCACCCGGTTCTTCGGTGAACTGCGGCGGTACGGGTAGAGCAGATATCCCTCGTAGCAGATGGCGTCGGCGACAGCGAGCACCCGCGCGAAGTCCGCGTCCGCCGCTGACCTGCCGCGCTGCTCCTGGGTCGAAGCGGCCTGAGCCGGACCGTCCACCCGCACCTCCCGGACCACCGGCGCGACCGCGCCTCCTCCACACACACCGGCGTCCATATTTGCACCCTTTATTCACATTTGCTCGCTCTGTGGCCGCCGGTGTGGCGGAGGGTGGACCGCGAGCGGCGGCGGAGAGTGACCGCAGATGGCGGAAGGGGTCGGCTCAGCCGCCGCTCACTCCTGGCCCTTGCCGCGACCGGTGAGCATGTCGCGGGCGCGGTCGACGAGGCCGACACCCGGAGCCATGGCCTTCAGGGCCGGGGGCTCATGGGGGCCGGCGGGGTGCGGACGGGTGGGAGCGGTCTTCTTGGCCTGCCGGACCTTGTCGCCGAGATCGGTGAGCTCCAGGCGCGGCAGCACCTCCTTGAGCCGGGGGAAGAGGTTGCCCTCCTCGTCACTCACATGGGTGCGGATCTCCTGGATCAGGCTGGTCAGGATCCGGTCGAAGGCCGGGTCGTCGGCGTTCAGCCCCTCCAGGTCCTTCATCAGCCGCTCGGCGCCCTTGTGGTCCTCCAGCTCCTTGTCCGCGAGTTCGTCCCCGTCGGGCACATGGGCGCGTACCGCCGGGTACAGGTACTCCTCCTCGGCGATGGAGTGCCGCACAAGTTCGATCGTGGCCTGCTCCGCGTACTTCTTGCGCTTCTCGTCACCGGGCGGGAGGGCTTCGATCTTGGCGAAGAGCTCCTCCACCTCGCGGTGGTCGGTGGTGAGTTCCTCGATGACCGTTCCGCCGTGTCCCATGGTGTCTCCTCCAGTGCCCTGTTCCCGTGACTGCGACTGCGACTGCTTCCGAAGCTTCGGGGACACCGGGTCCCCCCGAGCCGGGCCCGGCTAACCTCAGGGCCGACCTACCGGTCTTTCGGTGACGAACCGTGTTTAACCGGCACATCCCCTGGAACTCCGTGGCCCGTGTGGCTCCTGAGACCGCCGGGGGTGTACGCCCCGCAAGGCGATACCGAACTGCTGATCGAAGCGCTGACCGATGCCGCCGTCCCCCGGGGCGCCCGGATGCTGGATGTGTGCACCGGCACCGGTGTGGTGGCCCTGACGGGCGCGCGGCTGGGCGCCGCCGAGGTACACGCCGTGGACGTCTCCACCCGGGCGGCACTGGCCTCCACCTGGAACGCTCGACTGCGGGGACTGCCCGTCCGGGCCCACCGCGGTGACTTCCTGGAGCGCGCCGAGGGCCGCTTCGACGTGGTGACGGCCAATCCCCCGTATGTGCCGCACGCACCGACCGAGGAGCGGGGCGGCGGGCGCCGGGCCCGCGCCTGGAACGCGGGGCGGGACGGACGCAGGGTGCTGGACCGGCTGTGCGCGGCCGCACCCCGGCTGCTGGCCCGCAACGGCGTCCTGCTGGTGGTGCACTCCGCGCTCAGCGGACCGCAGCGGACACTGGACCTGCTGCACGACGCCGGGCTCAAGGCGGCGGTGACCTCCCGCCGTACCCAGCCGTTCGGTCCCGTACTGCGCGCACGCGCGCAGTGGCTGGAGGAACAGGAACTGATCGCCCCCGGACAGCGACACGAGGAACTGGTGGTCATCCGTGCCGACCTCACCCGATGAGCCGCACCCGCAGCGCAGCGAACGACGCCGTGTGACGCTGGAGCAGGGCGGGCCCGTGCTGGTGGAGGGGCCGGTGGAGGTCCGGCTCGACGACGGGAGCACGGTCGTCTCCGACCGCTTCATGACAGCCTTGTGCACCTGCCGCCGCAGCCGCACCTATCCCTGGTGCGACACCAGCCACCGCCGCCGCTCCCGGACCCGCTCCGGCGCGACCGGCTCCCCTGCGACGGAGACGAACGGCGCTCCTGGGCCCGCGCGGGCCCAGGACTCCGACCCCCGGAAGCCCGGTAGGTGACCGGTAGGTGATGCGCTCCCCGCTGTGGGTCAGGGCAGCGGGGTGCCGCCGGTGGCGTTGAGGATCTCCGCCGTCACATAGTTGGCGTCCTCGGACGCGAGGAAGACATAGCCCGGTGCCATCTCGGCGGGCTGCGCGGGCCGCTGCAGCAGGCTCTTCGCCCCGAACTCGGAGGTGTCCGGGAGCGTCGAGGGGATGAGCGGCGTCCATACGGGCCCCGGCGCGACGGCGTTGACGCGGATGCCGCGCTCGGCCAGATTCTGCGCGAGGCCCTGGGTGAAGGTGACGATGCCGCCCTTGGTCATGGCGTAGTCCAGCAGATGCGGCTTGGGCTGGTACGCCTGTACGGAGGTGCTGTTGATGATGCAGCCGCCCTCCGGGATGTGGGCGAGCGCCAGCTTGGTGATGAAGAACATGCCGTAGAGGTTGGTGCGCACCACGCGGTCGAACTGCTCGGTGCTGATGTCGTCGATCCCGCCGGACTGCGCCATCTGGTAGGCGGCGTTGTTGACGAGTACGTCGATCCGGCCGAACTCTCCCGCCACCCGCTCCACCAGGCGGCGGCACTCGGCCTCCTGGCGGATGTCGCAGGGTACGGCCACGGCGCGGCGGCCGGCCTCCTCCACCAGCCGGATGGTCTCCTGGGCCTCGTTCTCCTCCTCCGGCAGATGGCTGAAGGCGACGTCGGCGCCCTCCCGGGCGTAGGCCAGCGCGACGGCACGTCCGATGCCCGAGTCCCCGCCGGTGATCAGGGTGCGCCGGTCGGTCAGCCGGCCGCTTCCCCGGTAGGTGCGCTCACCGTGGTCCGGGCGCGGCTCCATCGCCTCGGTGTCACCCGGATGGGCCTGGTCCTGTTGCGGAAACTCCGGCTTGGGGTGCTTGTCGGCGGGGTGTCCGCCGGTTGCCGGGGTGTCGTTGCCGTCTGCGCTCATCTCTCCTCCTGGCGGTGGTCGGTTCGGGTCGGTGCGCGGCCCGCCCACCCCGACGGGCGGGGTGGGCGGTGGTTGTCCCGGTCCCGCCGCCGAGGTCAGCCGACGGACGCGGGGAAGCGGTCCCAGGCGCGGTGCTCGGCCAGCAGCCCGGTGATCCGCTCGAAGACGGACCGCGGGTCGTCGGCCACCACGACGCCTGCCGCGTCCTGCGGGCACCCGGCGGCGGCGAGCACATCGGCGCCGTCGCTCCAGGCGCCCAGCGCCTTGGCGTGCCGGAACGCCTCGGAGATCAGCAGCAGGACCCGCGGGTCGATGCCGCCGCTGCCGGTGTGCAGGCCCGCCTTGGCGTCGCGGGCTCCGTAGGCGTCCTTGCCGGTGCCGGGCGCGCCGGCGATCAGTACGGCGTCGAACTCGACGGAGCGTGCGTTGGCGAAGGTCCGCTGGATGACGACGGAGCCGCCCTCGCCCGTCAGTTCGCCGCCGTGCGGGGCGATGACGAGCGGGACCATGCCCTGGTCCCCGATGGTGGTGCGCAGCGTGGCCAGCGCGGCCAGGTCGCTGTTCTCGTCGGCGACGATGCCGATGACACGGCCGGCGGTCGGCCAGGTGTGGCCGAGCTGGGAGAGCGCCGGGCTGGGCTCCACCTCGGGCAGCGGGCCCGAGGGCTCGGGCGCGGGCAGTCCGAGACCGGCCGCCACTCCGGCACACAGCTCCGGGTCGATGTCGGCGAGCGCCCGCAGTTGGCGTTCCTTGATGGACTGCTCGTAGCACTTGCTCAGCTCGAAGGTGTACGCGGCGATGACGTGCTCCCGCTCGACCGGGCTGAGGCTGAGGTAGAAGCGCCGTGGGTGGCTGGTGTGGTCGCTGAAGGACGCGGGGGCCGCCCGCACCTTGGACGACTGCGGAACGTTGACCGGGGCCTCCACATAGGCGCCCTCGCCGGCCCCCGCCAGGAAGGGGCAGCCGCCGTCCAGCGAGTTGGGGCGGTAGGGGGCCACCCCGCGGTGCACGGCCGTCTGGTGCATGCCGTCGCGCGTCATGTCGTTGATCGGGGCGTGCGGCCGGTTGATGGGCAACTGGGCGAAGTTGGGGCCGCCGAGGCGGGTGATCTGGGTGTCGATGTACGAGAAGAGCCGGCCGGCCAGCAGCGGGTCGTCCGTGATGTCGATGCCGGGCACCAGGTGGCCGGGGTGGAAGGCGACCTGTTCGGTCTCGGCGAAGAAGTTGGAGGGGTTGGCGGTCAGCGTCATCAGCCCGATGGGCTGCACCGGCGCCCACTCCTCGGGCACGATCTTCGTCGGGTCGAGCAGGTCGACGCCCTGGAAGGTCTGCTCGGGCGTGTCGGGGAAGGTCTGGATGCCCAGTTCCCACTCCGGGAAGGCACCCGCCTCGATGGCGTCGGCCAGGTCGCGGCGGTGGAAGTCGGGGTCCACGCCGTTGGTGATCTGGGCCTCTTCCCAGGTCATCGAGTGGACGCCCAGCTTGGGCTTCCAGTGGAACTTCACCAGGGTGGTGCGGCCCTCCTCGTCGACCAGCCGGAAGGTGTGGACGCCGAAGCCCTCCATCATCCGGAACGAGCGCGGGAGACCGCGGTCGGACATGTTCCAGATGGTGTGGTGGGCTGCCTCGGTGTGCAGCGAGACGAAGTCCCAGAAGGTGTCGTGCGCGCTCTGCGCCTGCGGGATCTCCCGGTCCGGATGCGGCTTGCCGGCGTGGATGACGTCGGGGAACTTGATCGCGTCCTGGATGAAGAAGACCGGGATGTTGTTGCCGACCAGGTCGAAGGTGCCCTGCCCGGTGTAGAACTTCGTCGCGAAGCCGCGGGTGTCGCGCACCGTGTCGGCGGAGCCGCGGGAGCCGAGCACGGTGGAGAACCGGACGAAGACGGGCGTCTCGACGTCCTTGCCGAGGAAGGCCGCCTTGCAGATCTTCGACGCGGTGCCGTAGCCGCGGAAGACACCGTGCGCGGCGGCGCCACGGGCGTGCACCACCCGCTCCGGGATGCGTTCGTGGTCGAAGTGGGTGATCTTCTCACGGAGATGGTGGTCCTGGAGGAGTACGGGTCCGCGCTCACCGGCCTTGAGGGAGTGGTCGGTGTCGTAGAGCCGCAGGCCCTGGGCCGTGGTCAGCCGGCTGCCCGTCTGGGCCCGCACCGCCGGGTCCACTCCCCCGGCCTCCGGCCCGGAGGTGTTTCCAGGGTGCTCGCCGGTGGCGGAGTAGACCTCGGGTCCCGACTGGTCCTGCTTGGGCGGCAGGGGCTCGCGCGGAGTGGTCGGCTCCTCGACGGGGGGCGCTTCGGGCGCGGGACGGCCGGGGATGAACGGCTCCCCTTCGTGCTGGTTCTCGTGCGTGGGGCCGGCCATGGGAGGACCTCCAAGAGCGTGAGAGACGGACCACCGCAGGGGTAACCGGGCCGCCCAGCTCCGAAACGGGAGGAGTCGGAAGTATCCGCTGATGCCGCAGGGTGCGACGGCCGTCGGTCATGACGCGCCGTCACCCGGATATGCCGCCCCGTCAGTCGGCCTCCGGCAGGCACACCTCCAGCACTCCGTCGTCCCGCACCCGCGTCTCGAAGCTGGGCTGCGGCGCCGTGGCCGGACCGCTGACGTTCCAGCCGTCCGACAGCCGGAAGGTGCTGCCGTGCCACGGACAGGTGACACATCCTTGAGCCACCGTCCCCTCCGACAGCGGCCCCGACTGGTGGCTGCACCGATCGGCCAGCACCCGTACCCCGCCGGAGGGCTCGCGGTAGACCAGCAGCTTGACCTCGCCCAGCGAAGCGCTCGCCGCCTGGCCGACCGGAAAGCCGTCCACCTTGCCCACCGGGTGCCAGCCCGGCTCCACCAGGTGCTGCACCGGTTCTGCCTTGTTGGGGCCCGCCGCCTGCCGGTAGGCCAGATGGCCGCCGATCAGCCCGCCGAGTCCGGCGGCGGTCAGCCCGCCGAAGCCGAGCAGCCGTCCCCGGCACTCGCGGCCGCGCATCCGGGCCGTCAGCGAGGCCGCGTACAGTCCCAGGGCGGCGGAGTTGGCCAGCGCGTGGACGAGACCGGTGCGCAGCTGCGGCTTGTGCAGCTCGGCCCAGTCGGCGGCGCCCGTCCAGGCGGCCGGGAGCGCGGCCACCATCCCGGTGCCGATCAGCACCCGGCTGGCGCGGCGTGTGCCGGGCAGCAGGTCGAGCACTCCCGCCGACATCCAGGCGCCGATGGGCAGCTGCACCAGTGCGGGGTGCAGCGGGTGGCCGAGCCATCGGCCGTGCAGTACGTCGCGCAGTCCGCCCAGCGGGAGCTTCCTGACGGCGTTCTGCAGCGAGCTGATCGCGGGATCGAGAGCGCTGGCCCTGCCCAGCGCGTCGAGCGGCCCGGTGAGGGGCAGCCGGTCCAGGCCGTTCTCCACGGCGCGAACGGCCGGAGGGGGTTTCTCCTGCTCGTCGCTCACCGGATTTTCGTTACTCAGCGCTTCGGACGACATACCGCTCCGGTTGCCACACCTGGCCGCGGACAAACGGTCTGCGGCGCGCACCACTCCGTCAGCCGCCGGTCCGACACGCCCTTGGCCGGGCCCGCCCCCTGTTTCGGCGCCGCACGCCGGGGGACCCGGCTGAAGTCCACTGAGCAGAGAGGAGTCGAGATGACTACGGCACGCGACATCATGTCCCCGGGCGCCGACTGTGTGCAGTCCGACCAGACAGCGGCGGACGCGGCGGAACTGATGACCGAGCTGGGCGTGGGCGCGCTGCCCATCTGCGGGAAGGACAACAAGCTCAAGGGCGTCGTCACCGACCGCGATCTGGTGGTCAAGGTGCTGGGGCCCGGCCGCGATCCGGCCACCTTCCCCGCCGGCAGCCTGAACCAGGCGGAGGCCGTCACCATCGGCGCCGACGACAGCGCCGAGGAGATCCTGGAGACCATGTCGCAGCACAAGGTGCGGCGTCTCCCGGTGATCGACGGCGATCAGCTCGTCGGGATGGTCGCGGTCGCCGATGTCGCCCGCTCCCTTCCGCACACGGACACGGGCCGGCTGGTGGACGCCCTCTCGGAGGACTGAGCGGGCAGCACCGGCCGCGGTCGCTCGGCACACCGGGCTCCTCCCCCGCGGGCCGCTCGGGCCCGCGGGTTCGGGCTGTCCGGATCCGGTGGGCCGCCGTTGGTGTGCCACGGCGGGGGCGTACGAGGCAACGGGCTACCCGGGAAGTTTGCCCCCGGGGCGGCGGGGCACTGAGGTATGCGGTCTTCAAGGAGGGCGACCGCATGACACACTCTCGGGCCCGTGCCGCCCGGCGGGCCGCGCTGCGCAAGACCGCCGAGCGCGGCTTCGAGGCCGCGGAACAAAGACTTCCCGTGGCGGCGGGCGGTAAGGCACTGCTGCGCAAGGCGTTCCCCGAGCACTGGTCCTTCCTGCTCGGGGAACTGGCTCTCTACAGCTTTGTGGTGCTGTTGCTGACGGGGGTCTACCTCACCCTCTTCTTCGACGCGAACATGACCGAGATCCGCTATCACGGCGCCTACCGGCCGCTGCGCGGCGAGCTGATGTCGGCGGCGTACGCGTCGACGCTGAAGATCAGTTTCGAGGTGCGGGGCGGGCTGCTGGTCCGTCAGGTCCACCACTGGGCCGCGCTGATCTTCGTGGGCGCCATCGGGCTGCACATGCTGCGGATCTTCTTCACCGGGGCCTTCCGCAAGCCCCGGGACGTCAACTGGGTGATCGGGCTGACGCTCTTCGTCCTGGCGCTCGCCGAGGGCTTCTCCGGCTATTCGCTCCCCGACGACCTGCTCTCGGGCACGGGGCTGCGTATCGCGGAGGGCATCATGCTCTCCATCCCCGTGGTGGGTACGTACATCGCGCTGTTCGTCTTCGGCGGTCAGTACCCCGGCCACGAGATCATCGACCGGCTCTATCCGCTGCACATCCTGCTGATCCCGGGGCTGCTGGTCGGGCTGATCGTGGTCCACCTCATCCTCGTCGTCGTCCTCAAGCACACGCACTGGAGCGGGCCGGGGAGAACCGACAAGAACGTGGTCGGGCATGCGATGGTGCCGCAGTTCGCCGCCCGTTCGACGGGGCTGTTCTTCATGGTCGCGGGGGTGCTGGCCGTCCTGGGCGCGGTGGCGCAGATCAACCCGGTCTGGAACTACGGGCCCTACAAGACCCACCAGGTCTCGACCGCCGCGCAACCGGACTGGTATGTCGGCTTCCTGGAGGGGTCGCTGCGGCTGATGCCGCCGTTCGAGACGACGCTGTTCGGGCACACGGTGATGTGGAACGTGCTGGTGCCCGCCGTCATCCTGCCCGCGCTGCTGTTCCTGGTGCTGTACATGTATCCGTTCTTCGAGCGGTGGATCACCGGCGGGGACGAGACACCGCATGTGTGCGACCGGCCCAGGAACCGCCCCGTGCGCACCGCGCTGGGCGTGGCCGGAATCACCTTCTACGGTGTTCTGCTCATGGCCGGCGGCAACGACGTCCTCGCCTTCACCTTCGACATCTCCTTGAACGGGCTGACGTGGGCATTCCGCGTGCTGCTCGTGGTGGGCCCACCACTGGCGTACCTGCTGACGAAACGGCTGTGCCTGTCCTTGCAGCAACGGGACGCCGAACGCGTCATCGAGGGCGAGGAGACCAGCCATGTGCGGCAGTCGGTGGAAGGCACCTTCAGCGCCGATCACGAACCGCTGCCCCAGGGGGAGAAGTTCCGGCTGGCGGCCCAGCGCTTCCCGCCTCCGCTGGAGGTGGACGCGGCGGCGAGCCGCTCCGCCCGGCTGCGGGCCGCCCTCAGCCGGTGGTACTACACGGATTCACCGGCCCGCCAGTGGCGGACCATCGACCACCAGCGCGAGCGCGCCCAGACCGCGGTCTCCGGGCTGCGGGCCGAGCAGCGCGCGGGCCGCTCGGTCAGCGATCGGTCTGCGCGTACTGGAAAACGAAGCCGAACACTCCGGCGCCGGTGACACCGGCACCGATCAGGGCCAGCCACAGCCCGAAGACGGTGCCGGTGCCCAGCACCGCCACGCCGAGCGCGGTCAGCACCGGGTAGGGGCTGCCCGCCGGGAAGAAGCCCATCGGCCCGCCGCGTTCGTGGATCTCGCCGCTCCTGCGGTCCTCGGGGCGGATGCCCCGGCGCTTGTACTGCACCATGAGGAAGAACGAGACCAGCGAGGCCATCAGGCAGGCGATCAGCACTGCGGCGGTGCCCGCCGGGTCGTCGCCGTAGAGCGCGTAGGGAATGGTGACGCAGGCGAAGAAGAGTGCGACGCCCGCGAAGAGAATGGCTTCGAGCTTCATGAGGGCAGCCTCTTTGTCGGTGTGTTCTTGGAGGCGGGATCCTGCAGGCCGGGCGTTCCGGAGGTGGGTGGTCCGGCGTCGGCGTCGGGACGCACTCCTGGGCTCTCCGGGGCGTCCGGGGCCACGATGGCCACGTCCTCCTGTGCCTCGGGGTGGTGCAGCCAGAAGGCCGGCGAGTCGGAGCGGATGTTGGGCAGTGCGACGAAGTTGTGCCGGGGCGGCGGGCAGGAGGTGGCCCACTCCAGGGAGCGCCCGAAGCCCCAGGGGTCGTGCCCGGTGACCTGCTCGGCGTGTGTCGTCGTCCACCAGACGTTGTAGAGGAAGACCAGGGTGGAGACGCCGAGGGTGAACGCGCCGATCGAGGAGACGGTGTTGAGCACGGTGAAGCCGTCGGCGGGCAGATAGTCGGCGTACCGGCGCGGCATGCCCTCGGCTCCGAGCCAGTGCTGCACCAGGAACGTGGTCTGGAAGCCGACGAGCGTCAGCCAGAAGTGCACCTTGCCCAGGCGTTCGCCCAGCATCCGCCCGGTCAGCTTCGGCCACCAGAAGTAGAAGCCGCCGAACATGGCGAAGACGACCGTGCCGAAGAGGACGTAGTGCAGATGCGCCACGATGAAGTAGCTGTCGGTGGCGTGGAAGTCCAGCGGCGGGGAGGCGATCAGCACGCCGCTGAGCCCGCCGAGGAGGAAGGTGACGAGGAATCCGACGGCCCACAGCATCGGCGTCTCGAAACTGAGCGCGCCCTTCCACATGGTGCCGATCCAGTTGAAGAACTTCACCCCTGTCGGCACGGCGATCAGGAAGGACATCAGGGAGAAGAACGGCAGCAGCACGGCCCCGGTGGCGAACATGTGGTGTGCCCACACCACGGCGGAGAGCATGGTGATGGTGGCCGTGGCGCCGACCAGCCCGATGTAGCCGAACAGCGGTTTGCGGCTGAAGACCGGCAGAATCTCGCTGACGATGCCGAAGAACGGCAGCGCGACGATGTAGACCTCCGGATGCCCGAAGAACCAGAACAGGTGCTGCCACAGGATCGCCCCGCCGTTGGACGGATCGAAGATGTGGCTGCCGAACTTCCGGTCCGCCTCCAGCGCCAGCAGCGCCGCCGACAGCACGGGGAAGGCGAACAGCGCCAGGATCGAGGTGAACAGCACGTTCCAGGTGAACAGCGGCATCCGGAACATCGTCATCCCCGGGGCGCGCAGGCAGATGATGGTGGTGATGAAGTTGACCGACCCGAGGATGGTGCTCAGCCCGGCCACGGAAAGCCCCATGGTCCACAGGTCACCGCCGGTACTGGGGCTGTACTTCGGCCCGTTGAGCGGCGCGTAGGCGAACCAGCCGAAGTCCGCGGCGCCGTTGGGCGTCAGGAATCCGCCGATCACCATGAGGCCGCCGAACAGATAGACCCAGTAGGTGAAGGCGTTGAGCCGTGGGAAGGCCACATCGGGCGCACCGATCTGCAGCGGCATGATGGCGTTGGCGAACCCGGCGAACAGCGGCGTGGCGAACAGCAGCATCATGATGGTGCCGTGCACCGTGAACAACTGGTTGTACTGCTCCTGGGAGACGACCTGCATCCCGGGGTGGGCCAGCTCGGCCCGCATCACCATGGCCATCGCGCCCGCGGCGAGGAAGAAGCAGAAGGACGTGACGAGATACAGGTTGCCGATCACCTTGTGGTCGGTCGTCGTCAACCACCGCAGCACCATGCCGCCTCCGTGATTTGGCCGAACAGTGTGGCCGGCCCGTCGGCTCGTCCGCCGGGCCCTCGCCGTGGTCACGCGTCGCCGTGCCGGGGGAAGGTCACGGGGGCCGCGCCCCCGCCCCGGCAACCTGCGAGCACCGCGATCGGCGCGCTCGGCCGACCCGCCGGACGGGCTCAGGCTCAGGTAGGAGTAGCCCACTCGCCGATACCGAAACCGGATCGGCGTGAGATGAACACCGCTGCCTGTGAACCACCCCGTGCGGGCGAGCGTGTGCCCGCACGGGACCAGCCCGCCCGTCGCCCGTACGGGCTAGCGGCCCCGGGCGACGCGCAGGGCGCGGCCCGCGGCGAACGCTGCCCCCGCGGCCACGGCGGCGGGTGCGGCCAGGCGCGCGGCGCGGCGGGGCCAGGCCGGCGCGGGCTTCCGGGTCGGCTCGGCGGCACCACTGGTGCCCTGGTAGGCACGCTTGACCAGTTCGGCGAGGTGCACCGGTTCACTACCGAAACCGGCGGCGGCCAGCTGGGTCTTGCAGGAGAACCCGTTGGCCACCACTGTCGTGCCCGGGGCGGCGTCGCGGACGGCGGGCAGCAGCGCCTGTTCGCCGCAGTCCATGGAGATGCCGTACTTGCCCTGTTCGAAGCCCCAGGACCCGGCCAGCCCGCAGCAGCCGCCGGTCAGGTTCTCGGTGCGGAGGCCGAGCTTGTCCAGCAGTTTCCGGTCGGCTTCCGTGCCGCCGGTGGCGAGCTGGTGGCAGTGGCCCCACAGCAGGGCGTCGCCGGCGCCGGTGGTGTCCGGAGCCGTGTCCTGGTCCTCGGGGGCCGCGCCGGTCCCGGCCGGCCGGGGCGGGGTGATGCCGTAGGTGTCGAAGAACTCGGCGAAGTGCAGGGCGTTGGCCGCCAGCCGGCGGGCGTCGTTGTCGTGCGGGAGCAGCTTGGTCAGCTCGTCCTTGAAGACGGCCAGGCAGCTGGGTTCCATACCGACGACGGGGGTGTCGGCGCGCAGGTGGGGGCGGAGCGTGTCCAGGACGTTGTGCAGATAGCGTTCGGCGGCGTCCAGGAAGCCGTAGTCGTACAGCGGGCGCCCGCAGCACACGTGCTGCTCGGGCATGACGACCGACCAGCCGGCTGCTTCGATCGCCTCGACGCAGGCGACGCCGACGTCCGTGTCGAAGTAGTTGTTGAAGGTGTCGGGGAACAGGACGACCGGGCGACCGCCGGGGTTGGCCGTGCCGCCGCGCTGCCGGAACTTCGCACCGCTGAAGCGTCATCGGGGCGAAGGTCGGCAGCGGCCTGCGCCGGTCGATGCCCGCGACGAGCTTGGCGATCCGGCCGAGCAGCGGTGCGTGGGTGGCCAGGTTGGCGGCCTCGGGCAGCCGGGAGGCGAGGCGGGACGCCTGGTCGATGAAGCCGAAGGCGTAGGCGTACCGGGGGCGCCACCTGCGGGCCGACTTGAAGTGGTGGTGCAGGAACTCGGCCTTGTAGGTGGGCATGTCCACGTTGACGGGGCAGTCGTTGGTGCAGCCCTTGCAGGCCAGACACAGATCGAGCGCGTCGTAGACCTCCTTGGACTGCCAGCCGTCCTCGACGGTCTCGCCGCGCAGCATCTCGTGCAGCAGCCGGGCCCTGCCGCGGGTGGTGTGCTTCTCCTCCCGGGTGACCTGGTAGCTGGGACACATGGTCTGTCCTTGGGACGCGTCGGGCACCCGGCAGGCGCCGATCCCCACACAGCGCAGGCTGGCGTGGGCGAAGTCGCCGTCGTCCTCGGTGTAGGCGAACTTGACCTCGGGCCTCGGCGGGTTGAAGTCGGGGCCCAGCCGCAGGTCCTCGTCCAGCCGGTAGGCGTCCACGACCTTGCCGGGGTTCATCTTGGCCTCGGGGTCCCAGATCTGCTTGAACTCCCGCATGGCCTGGACGAGTTCGCTGCCGTACTGCCGCTCCAGCAGCTCACCGCGCTGCTGTCCGTCCCCGTGCTCGCCCGAGAGGGAGCCGCCGAAGGACGAGACGAGGTCGGCGGCCTCCTCCATGAACGCGCGGTAGTCGGCCATCCCCTCGGCGCTGAGCAGGTCGAAGCTGATCCGGGAATGGATGCAGCCCTGTGCGAAGTGCCCGTACATGGCGGCGCGCAGCCCGTGCTTGTCGAGCAGTCCGCGCAGTGCCGTGACGTACTCGCCCAGCCGGGCCGGTGGCACCGCGGAGTCCTCCCAGCCGGGCCAGTGGTCGCCGTCGGGCGGGAAGGCGGTGGCGCCCAGCCCGCTCTCGCGGACCTTCCACAGGTTCTTGGCGGTCTCCTCGTCCTCGTCGCTGGTGGTGATGCGGTCGGCCGCGTAGCCCCGCTCGCCCGTCAGCCAGTCCCGGAAGCGGTGCGCCTGGGCGTGTGCTTCCTCCTTGGTGTCCGCGCCGAACTCGACGAGCAGCCAGGCGGCGCCGCCCTGCCTGGGCAGCTGTTCGAGGGAGGCGAGGTTCATGTGCTGGAGTTTTCGGTCCTCGATGAGCTGCTGGTCCAGGGCTTCCAGGCCGATCGGGCGGAACTGGTGGGCGCAGATGTTCGCGTCCTCGGCCGCGGCGGCGATCTGCTCGTACTCGACGACGACCAGCGTCCGCTGCAGCAGCGCCGGGGTGAGCTTGACCTGCGCCTGGAGGACGGTGGCGCAGGTGGACTCGGTGCCGACCAGGGCGCGGGCGACGTTGAACCCGTTCTCGGGCAGCAGTTCGTCCAGGTTGTAGCCGGAGACGCGGCGGGGCATCTCGGCCACCGAGGGGAAGCCGGCCCGGATGGCGTCAGCGTACCGGTCGCGCAGGTCCCGCAGCTTGGCGTAGATCTCGCCCTTGGGCCCGCCCGCGGCGATGATCGACTCCAGCCCCTCCTCCTCGTCGACGCCGACCCAGAAGCGGTCGCCGCCGTAGGTGACGATCTCCAGCGCCTCGACGTTGTCGGAGGTGCGCGGCCCCGGCCCGTACAGCTGGGACTGCACGGAGTGGATGCCGCAGGAGTTGTTGCCGATGTTTCCGCCGAGCACACAGCGGGAGTGGGTGGAGGGGTCGGGGCCGAAGACGAGGTTCCAGGCACCGGTGTGCCGGTTCAGCTCCTCGTTGATGACGCCGGGCTCGACCGTGACATGCCGCTCCTCGGCGTCGACCGCGCCGATGCGGGTGAGGTGTTTGGAGTGGTCGATGACGACGGCGTAGTTGACGGTCTCCCCCGACAGGCTGGTGCCGCCGCCGCGGTTGAGGATCGGGGCACCGTACTCGCGGCAGATCCGGTGGGTGGCGACGACGTCCTCAGGTGTCTTCGGGACCACCACGCCGATCGGCACCTGGCGGAAGTTGGAGGCGTCGTGGGCGTAGAGCCCCTTGGCGGAGCTGTCGAAGCGGACCTCGCCCTCGATCTCCTTGCCCAGCGCCCTGGCCAGCTTTCCGACGGCGATCACCTGACGGGCGCGGGGCGGCCCCGCCACCGCGGGGTCGGTCTTCGCGGGGACCTCCTCGGTACGTGAGGTGCGGGGGCGGGTGCGGTCGGGCGTCTTGGCCATAGCGGGTCGCCTTCGGTCGCGTGCGGTCGTTCCCTTCGTGCGGGCGTTCGCCCGGTGGCGGTGATGCTCAGCCGGGCCGACGGCCGCGGACCCGGTACGGCTCGGCGTCCGCCCACCGCATCTCCAGGCCGAGCCCCGGCCGGTCCCGCGCCGGGCGCAGCGCCCCGTCGACCGGCCGCCGCACCCCGTCGAAGAGCAGTTCCTCGACCCGCACGTGGTCGTGGAAGTACTCCAGATGGCGCAGCCGCTCCACGGCGCAGAAGGCGTGGGCCGAGACGGCGGGTGCGCAGTGCGCCGACAGGTCCACACGGTGCGCCGCGGTCAGCCCCGCGACCTGGAGCAGCCCGGTGATACCGCCGCAGCGCGTCACGTCCGCCTGCAGACAGTCCACGGCTCCCGCGTCCAGCAGTGCGGTGAAATCGCCCAGGACGAATCCGTACTCCCCCGCCGCGATCTCCAGCCGCCCCGGGCCCTGGTCACGCAGCAGTCGAAGGCCCGGGGTGTCCTCGGAGCTGACCGGCTCCTCCAGCCACCGCACGTCCCACTCCTCGGCCAGCCGCCGCGCCCAGTAGAGGGCTTCCTTGCGGGTCAGCGCCCCGTTGGCGTCGGCGTACAGCTCCACGTCCGGGCCGATGGCCTGGCGCGCCGCCGCCAGCCGGGCCGGGTCCTGCTCGGGGTGGCGGGAGGTCTTCAGCTTGACCCGGGGGATGCCCTGCTGCGCCCAGCCGGAGAGCTGTTCGGCCAGCCGGACCGGGGGATAGTTGGTGAAGCCGCCGCTGCCGTAGACGGGCACCTGGTCGTGCAGGGCGGGCAGCAGCTGGTGGAGCGGCAGCCCCAGCAGCCGCGCCTTGAGGTCCCACAGCGCGATGTCGACGGCGGAGACGGCCATGGCGCCGAGCCCGGGCCTGCCCGCGTTGCGTACGGCGGCGAACATCCGGTGCCACTGGGCCGCGGGCGCGAAGACGTCGCCGCCGCGGACGACGGGGGCGAGCTGGGAGTGGATGAACCCGGCGATCGAGTCGTCACCGTAGGTGTAGCCCAATCCGGTGAACGGCCCGGCGTGTGCCTCCACGACGACGGCCGTGGTGGCCTCCCAGCGCAGCGTGCCGTCCTCCTCCGCGCCGTCGGGGCCGTCGGTGGGCACCCGGAAGGCGTGGAGGGTCAGATCGTCGACGGTCACCCGGCCCGACCCGGCCACCTGCCGCGCTGCACCTTCGGTGGTCACCCTGTGCTGTCCCCTTCCGCTGTCGGCGTCCTCCTCCACCCCGCGCGGCACGGGCCGCGCGGGGTCAGGGGTACCTCGTCGGCGGCCCGTGAAACGGCACCGGTGGCTGAGCAGCGACTTGTTTGCAGCCCTGCGCAGCGTGGGACCCGGCTGCGGACCGTCGCGTCGACCATGTGAATGGGGAGTAGCAATGGCGCAGCAAGTAGCCGACTACGTTCTTCAGCGCCTCCGCGAGTGGGGTGTGCACCGGGTCTACGGGTACCCCGGCGACGGCATCAACGGCATGCTGGGCGCCTTCGACCGCGCCAAGGGGGACCCGGAGTTCATCCAGGCCCGGCACGAGGAGATGGCGGCGTTCATGGCGTGCGGGCACGCCAAGTTCACCGGCGAGGTCGGAGTCTGCGCAGCCACGTCCGGGCCCGGCGCGATCCATCTGCTCAACGGGCTCTACGACGCCAAACTGGACCACCAGCCGGTGGTGGCGATCGTCGGGCAGCAGAAGCGGCTCGCACAAGGCACCCACTACCAGCAGGAAGTCGGGCTCGAACAGCTCTTCTCCGACGTGTCGGAGTTCTGCCAGATCGTGATGCACCCGGGCCAGATGCGGCATGTCATGGACCGCGCGTTCAAGACGGCGCTGACGACCCGTTCCGTCGCCACGGTCATCATTCCCGAGGACATCCAGGAGTCGGATGCCCAGCCGTCGCCGCCCAAGACCCACGGCTCGGTCTACTCCAGCGTCGGCTGGAGCCAGCCGCGGGTGCTGCCCAACAAGGAGGAGCTGCGCAAGGCCGCCGACATCCTCAACGAGGGCCGAAAGGTCGCCATCCTCATCGGCCAGGGCGCCGCCAACGCCGAGGCCGAGGTCGTGGAGGTCGCCGAGCTGCTGGGCGCCGGGGTCGCCAAGGCGCTGCTGGGCCGCGAAGTTGTCCCGGACGATCTGCCGTTCGTGACCGGCCCGATCGGGCTGCTGGGCAGCAAGGCGAGTGACGACATGATCATGAACTGCGACACCCTGTTCATGATCGGCAGTAGTTTCCCGTATGCCGAGTGGCTGCCGGACGAGGGCCAGTGCAAGGGCGTCGAGATCGACATCGACGGCCGGATGATCGGCATCCGCTACCCCATGGACGCGCACCTGGTCGGCGATTCCAAGGAGACGCTCCGGGAGCTGATCCCGCTGCTGCAGCGCAAGGAGGACCGCTCCTGGCGCGAGAAGATCGAGGAGAACATCCGCACCTGGAACACCGTGCTGGAGAAGCGGGCCTCGCAGACCTTCGACGGCAAGATCAACCCGCAGGCGGTCGCCCACCAGGTCTCCTCGATGCTGCCGGACGGCGCCATCCTCACCGCGGACTCGGGTTCGGCCACCAACTGGTGGGCGCGCCACATCAAGCTCCGCAAGGGAATGCAGGCATCCCTCTCCGGCACTCTGGCCACCATGGGCCCGGGGGTCCCGTACGCCATCGCGGCGCGCTTCGCCTATCCGGACCGGCCGGTGATCGCCTTCGTCGGCGACGGTGCCTTCCAGATGAACGGCATGAACGAGATGATCACCGTCAAGCGGTACGCGGACCGGATGGCGGGCTCGCCGCCGCTGATCTTCTGCGTCCTCAACAACCAGGACCTCAACCAGGTCACCTGGGAGCAGCGCGCCATGGGCGGCGACCCCAAGTACGAAGGCTCCCAGTATCTGCCGGACTTCCCGTACGCCGAGTACGCCGAACTCGCGGGGCTGCGCGGCATCCGCTGCGACGACCCGAAGAAGGTCACCTCCTCCTGGGAGGAGGCGCTGGCCGCCGACCGTCCGGTCGTCCTCGAGTTCGTGGTGGACAACGAGATCGCGCCGATCCCGCCGCACATCATGAAGGAGCAGGGCAAGAAGGCTGCCAAGGCGGCAGTTCGCGATCCCGAACGTACCGGGATCGCCACCCGGGGCTTCCGGCAGAAGCTGACGGAGGTCTACGAGAATCTGCCGGGCCGCAAGCACGACTGACCTGACGCAAACGTGCAAACTCAACCGGGTCTCGTAGCAGGCCGGTTGTGGCGGACACGGTCCGGGGGCTGGAAGTGGGCCCCCGGACCTTCGCCAATTCAGCCGTCTGACTGACGGGTCGTCGCCGCCTCGCTACCGTGAACGCCATGGACGACAGGGACGCCGACCCCGCCGACGCCTGGCCGCTCCCTCCCGTGTGGATGTGGGGGTGCGAGAAGTGCATCGAGCTGTACAAGGCGATGAAGCACGCCTGCGAGGTGACCAACGCCGCTCGTGAGGAGTACGGGCCGGCGTTCGACTGCGACCCGTTCGACACGGTTCTCACCAGCCAGATCCGCCTCGCCGAGCACCTGGCCACCCAGCACACCGAAGAGGTCCCCGACAAGGACCCGGCGTGCGCCAAGTGCGTCTCCCCCGAGCTGGTCCATCTCCCCGAGCGTTTCGTCCTGGAGCACCGGGCCCGCCATCTGTTCGCCCCACCCAGCATCGTCGATCTGCTGTGAGGCGGCGGCACCGCCGCACGACGGGCCCCGGCTCCCGGCCGACCGCTACGCCGTCGGCTTGAGGCCCACCGCCGCCCAGCAGCCGACCTCCTCGGGGCTGATGGAGCCGGGCGGGCGGCGCATGCCGTCCTGACTGTCGACCATCTCCGGGCGCCAGTCGCAGGTGGCGACGATCCCGGGCTCGACGAGGGTGAGCCCTGTCGCGGTGAAGAACTCGCGGACGTCCTCGGTGCCGCGCAGCTGCACGGTGATGCCCTGCGCCCCGTAGATGTCGACGACCTTGCGCAGGGTGACGTCGAGTTCGTCGGTGCCGTGGGACAGGATCAGCGCGCTGCCCGGTACCAGCGCGTCCACGAGGGTGCGCACGATGCCCTGCGGATCGTCCGCGTCACCGATGAAGTGCAGCAGGGCGACGAGGGAGAGGGCGACGGGCTGGTCGAAGTCGAGGGTGCCGCGGGCGTGGTCGAGGATGCGCTTGGGGTCCCGCGCGTCGGCTTCGATGTAGTCGGTGGCGCCCTCGGGGGTACCGCTCATCAGCGCTCGGGCGTAGGCGAGCACGATGGGGTCGCTGTCGGCGTAGACGACCCGGCAGGTCGGGTTCTCGCGCTGGGCGACCTGGTGCAGGTTGGGGGCGCTGGGGATACCGGTGCCGATGTCCAGGAACTGCCGGATGCCCTGTTCACGGGCCAGATAGCGGACCGCACGGTGCATGAACTCGCGGTTCTCCCGGGCCGCGGTGGCCACGTTGGGGAACGCCGCCATCGCCTGTGCCGCAGCCTGGCGGTCCGGACCGTAGTTGGTCTTGCCCCCGAGGAAGTAGTCGTACATCCGGGCCGAGTGCGCCTTGGCTCCGGTCGACTCGGGCATCTGGTGGCTCATGAGCGGCGGCTCCTGGGTAGGGGAACGAGCATGAACTCTCCGGGCCCGTCTGGCATATGCGGGCCTGTTCGAGACAACTACTTTCGTACACGCGGGGTTTGAAATCCAGGGAGCCCCCCTCGGAACGATGGCCCAAGTCCCGACAGCGCGGTGGCGGTACGGCCGGATGGGCTGCACGGAACCCGATTTCAGGCGCCGCAGGTGTTGACAGCCCGAAGGTGGAGCTCTTCACTGGTGCCGCGTTATCGAACGGTGAACGAAATATCGAACATTCGCCCAGGCCGAGGAGCCACAGCACCGATGACGACGAGCAGACGCACCCTCCTGGCGGCAACCACCGGCATCGCGACGGCAGCCGCCACCACGACGGCGGCCACGGCCGCCGCCCCCACGACAGCCGCCCGAGGCTCACGGACCGGCAGCCACCGACCCCCGACCCGTGAGCACTTCGGCACCCTGGAGAACGGCGACCGCGTCGACCGGTGGACGCTCGCCAACGGCGGCATCCTGCTGCGGATCCTCTCCTACGGCGGCATCGTCCAGTCCCTGGAACTCCCCGACCGGCGGGGCAGGACGGCGAACGTGTCGCTCGGCTTCGACTCCCTGGACGGCTATGTGGCGGACAGCCCGTACTTCGGTGCCCTGATCGGCCGCTACGGCAACCGCATAGCGGGTGCGAAGTTCGCCCTGGACGGGAAGACGTACCAACTGCCCGCCAACGACGGGCCCAACAGCCTGCACGGCGGCACCAAGGGCTTCGACAAGCGGGTGTGGGACATCGAGCCGTACCGCAGCGGCGGCGATGTCGGCCTCACCCTGCGGTACGTCAGCAAGGACGGGGAGATGGGCTACCCCGGCACGCTGCGCACCCGGGTCCGCTACCTCCTCACGCCGCGCGGTGAGCTGTGTATCGACTACACGGCGACGACGGACAAGGCCACCGTCGTCAACCTCACCAACCACACCTATTTCAACCTCGCCGGCGAGGGCAGCGGCAGCATCGAGAGCCACCGGCTCCGCATCGCCGCCTCCCGCTACACCCCGGTCGACGACACTCTCATCCCGACCGGCGAGCTGGCGCGGGTCGCCGGGACACCGTTCGACTTCCGGCGCTCGAAGCCCATCGGGAAGGACCTTCGCGACGGCCATCCGCAGATCCTGCGCGGCCAGGGATTCGACCACAACTTCGTGCTCGACAAGGGCCGCACCGACCGCCCGCGTCCGGTGATCTCGGTGACCGAGCCCGACTCGGGCCGCACGATGCGGGTGGCCACCACCGAGCCGGGAGTGCAGTTCTACAGCGGCAACTTCCTCGACGGCACGCTCAAGGGAAGCTCCGGCCGCGTCTATCGCGCGGGGGACGGCTTCTGCCTGGAGACCCAGCACTTCCCCGACTCCCCCAACCAGCCCGACTTCCCGTCGACCGTGCTGCGCCCCGGGCACACGTACCGCTCCTCCACCGTCTACTCCTTCGGCACGGACGGAGGGCGCTGAGGGGGCTCCCGAAGCGGTTCGAGCCCCGGTGGGGCCGGACGGCGAACCGTCCGGCCCGACTCCCGCGCCCTCCCCGTGACCGTCATCGCACGCGGCTGCTCGTCCGGCAGCACTGCTGCGTCACCCGTCGGCAGTCCGCCCCCTGACGCGGGCCCTGGCTCTGTCGTACAGGCCCTTGAGGATCAGCACGGGAAACAGCACGGCGCAGCTGATCGGGAGCCCCCCGACGATCAGCAGGAACGCCCCCATGAAGAGCACGATGAACAGAGCCTTGCCCCAGCCGTCGCCGGCGTAGGCTTGGTCCTGATCGGTGCCGGTGAGCCAGTTGTCCGGCTCGGCGCGGATCAGCCGGGCCTCGACCGTGCGGCCCGCCTCGCAACCGCCCTCCACATGCACGCGGATGTCCTTCAGGGGCGCGCCGCCTGCCGCGGGAGCGAAGTCGCCGAAGCAGTGCGTGACCGTGCTGCTGCCGCCCCGGCCGCCGCCCTCGACCACCCGCTGGGACCGGTTGACGATGACGGTGCCCCGCTCCCCCGACCAGTCGAGTCCGGCCGCCGTGACTCTGGCCGAGTACACGGGTACGTCATTGATGAGATGCCCGAAGAACCAGGCGAGGGGCAGACAGATCAGCAGCCACATCCACAACAGCGGACCGACCGCGATCCCTCCCCCGCTCCACGCCCTGCCCCAGGCTCGGACCGCGCTCCTGGACTGTTTACCGCCCGACTGCTTCCCCCCGGCCACACACCCATTGTGAGGTATCCGAACAGCACGTCGACCTCGCTCCCAGGCAGCACGGCAGCCGGTCGCGCGGTGGGGTCACTTGCCCTTGGCGAGCTGATCGACCCGCGGCACCGAGAGGCCGAGCAACTCCGCGATCTCCCGGAGCTTCATGTTCTCCCGCAACTCGACCACCGCCTCACCCCGTACCGACTTCACGCGCCGGGCCGCTTCGGGCAGCAGGTCGTCGGCCAACGCCCGGGCCGTGACCTCGCGGTCGACCGGGTCGGGGATGGAGTCGAGGCAGGCAAGCGCGGCTTCGATATGAGCAGCCATGGCCGCGCGCACTCCGGGCGCCACCTTCGGGAGGGGAGCGGGCGTGTCGGTCATACGGTAAGCCTACGACCCTCCGCAGACCTCTTCTACCCCCTCTTGATTTCCTTCTAGCCCCCCTCTAAAAAAGGTGGATGCGCCGATGGTAGGGGGTCTTCATGAGCAAAGGGGACGTGACCCTCATCCTCACGGCAATCTCAGCACTGTCCAGCGTGATCATCGCGATCGGGACCATCACCTCCGTCTGGATCGCCCGCGAGGCGATCAAGCAGCGCCGCAAACACCGGCGCTGAACCGGTAGGCGGCCGCGCCCACCTCATCGGAGCCCCCAGCGGTGGTTCGCCGTCGCCACCTTCAACGACATCACCTCGGCACGGGTGGCTGCCCGCAACTGCTGCGGATCAGCCGTCCACGCGGGCTCGCCAGGGCGTACGAACCGCACCGTGCCGTCCTGCTCGATCGAGTGAACTACACCCGCCGTACGACGGGCGAGGTCGGCGACGACCTCGCCCCGACGCCATCCGATACGGCTCAACGCGCGTGCGGCGCGCACAGCGCCTTGGCCAGCTTCTCGGCCGTCGCCAGATTGCACCCGCCCAGCTCCAGAAGCGGCCCCCGCAAGGTGCTGTTCGCGGCGTCCACACAGGAGGCCAGGTCCACCCGCAGCGAGGGCAACACGATGTCCGCCCCGACGAGCGCGACGCGGAGCCGTTCGCATGTCTCCTCCGCGTCGCGGAGCTTGGCCAGTGTCGGGTTCTCGTGACGGCTCTCTGCCATGGAACTGCGCCTTTCTTGAGGGACTTTCACGTTCTGTGGTCCCAGCGTGGCGCTCCGGACATAGCCTTGTGGAGAGCAACCGCTGTGCACCTGCGCTTGTCAAGAGGCGGAGAACCGGAGAACGGAATGACGGCAGAGCGCCCCCGGGTCGACGGCGACCCGAAAGCCGACCCCAAGGTGTCGACCCTCGCCTACTTCGGCACCGAGTTGCGGATCAGGAGAGAAGAGGCCGGACTGAGCCAGGCCGAGCTGGGACGGCGCACCTTCTGCACCCACTCGTACATCTCGCGGATCGAGTCCGCGAGCCGCGTCCCGAGCGAAGAGTTCGCCCAGCGCTGTGACTGCGTCCTCGGCACAAGTGGGACCTTCACCCGTCTGTGGCCCATCGTCATCGAGCACGCGTACCCGGACTGGTTCCGGCCGTTCGTGGAGCTGGAGAAGGAGGCCAAAGAGGTCTGGAGCTTCCAGAATCAGGTAGTGCCCGGCTTGTTGCAGACGGAAGAGTACGTCCGTGCTGTGTTTGAGGGCGCCCGCCTCCCCAATGCACAGGACCTGATCGCCGCACGCCTCACCCGGCAGCAGGTCTTGGAGCAGGAGTCACCGCCGGAGATCTGGGCAGTTCTCGATGAGGGCATCCTGCGGCGGCCGATCGGCGGACCACACATCATGCTTCGGCAACTCGAACACCTCCTCAGGTATACGGCCAACCCCCGCATCGTTCTTCAGGTGCTGCCGTTTACTTCGGGTGCTCACGCGGGTGTCAACGGAGCCTTCGCCGGGCTGACAATGGACAAGGAAGACGGCCCTGACGTGGTGTATGTGGACGGCATCGTCCGCGGCCATGTCCTGGCACGTCCGAAGGAAGTCAAGGCCACGCGACGAGCCTATGATCTTCTGATGGCTGACGCCCTGTCCCCCAAGGCTTCCGTCGACCTCATGGCAGCAACAGCGAAGGAACTAGCCCGATGACCAGCGCAAGCAACCTTCCTTGCACCACCTGGCGCAAAAGCAGCTATAGCGGCAATAACGGCGGCGACTGCCTCGAAGTCGCTACCGATTACCGGGGCCCCGCCCTCCCCGTCCGCGACTCCAAGAATCCCCACGGCCCTGCACTCCTCGTCGCTCCCCACGCCTGGCAAGCGTTCATCACTCAGCTGAAGGCACTCACCCATGACTAACGCAAGCAGCCTCCCCTGCAAGTCATGGCGCAAGAGCAGCTACAGCGGCCAGAACGGCGGCAACTGCCTGGAGGTGGCCGTCGGCCACCCCGGCCCCTCCCTCCCCGTCCGGGACTCCAAGAACCCCCACGGCCCTGCACTCCTCGTCGCTCCCCACGCCTGGCAGGCATTCATCGCGCACGCGCGGGCGGACGGCTTCGGGCGGGGCTGAGACACGCCGGGGGAGGTCCGATTCGTTCAAGATGGTGGCGCCGGGCAGCGATTAACGTCGCCGTCATGAACGACAGCAAGGAATCCCGACACCTGAGCGTCCATATCGACCGTCCCGTCGCGGAGGTCTACGCCTACGCTGCCGACCCCGCCAACCTTCCGGCGTGGGCCCAGGGTCTGGGCGGCTCCATCGAGAAGAGCGGCGGTCGGTGGGTGGCGGACTCCTCCCCCATGGGACGAGTCGTGGTCGATCCCGCTCCCCGGAACGAGTGGGGGGTACTCGACCATGACGTCACCCTGCCCTCCGGGGAGACCGTCTACAACCCGGTCCGGGTCATCGCTGACGGGGCGGGGAGCGAGGTGGTGTTCACCCTGCGCCGGCGGCCGGGGATGAGCGACGCCGACTTCGAGCGTGACGCGGGCATGGTCGCCGCCGACCTGGCCCGGCTCAAGGAGCTGGTGGAGCGCGCCTGAACGCTCGGCGTCACCCTCGGCGTCACCGCAGCAGCGGTCCCGTCATAAGGGGCAGGACGGCGCCACCCACCAGTCCGAGGAGCAAAGACGCGGCGCCGGCGGTGTAGGCCGTACAGGCCGTCAAAGTACCCGCCAGGGCATGGCGGTCGGGGGTATCCCCGGGCGGCCGGAACACCGGCGCCAGCCAGCGCAGATAGTAGAAGAGCGAGGCGACGGTGTTGGCGACGGCCAGAGCGGCGAGCCAGGTGCAGCCGCCGTCCACGGCGGCGCTGAAGACTTCGAGCTTGCCGAGGAAGACGCCGGTCGGCGGGGTGCCCACCAGGCCCAGCAGACAGACCAGGAGGACGGCGGCGAGGCCGGGCCGGTGCCGGGCCAGTCCGCGGTAGTCCTCCAGCGAGCGGGCGCCCGGCAGGGCGGTGACCACCGCGAACGCGCCGAGGTTGGTCAGCGCGTAGGCGGCCAGGTAGAACAGCAGGCTCCGCTGCGCGAGGTCGCTCCGGGTGGCGACGGAGAGGGCCATCAGCAGATAGCCGACCTGGCTGATGGTGGAGTAGGCGAGCAGCCGTTCGGCGCTGGTCTGGAAGAACGCCGCCAGGTTGCCCCAAGTCATGGAGACGGCCGCGAGGACGGCCAGCAGCAGGGGCCAGTTCACCTCGCTCAGCGGCAGCGCCTGGTGCAGCAGCCGGTAGCCGGCGATGAGCCCGCCGATCTTGGGCAGCGTGGTGACATAGGCGGCGACCGGTGCGGTGGCGCCCTGCGTGACATCGGGCACCCAGAAGTGCGCGGGTACCGCACCGATCTTGAAGAGCAGTCCGGCCAGTACGGCGACGAGGCCGACGGCGACCAGGCCGTAGCCGGCGGTGGGCAGCCCGATGCGCAGCTGCCCGTAGAGGGTGGCGCCGCCCGCGCCGTACAGCAGCGCGATACCGGCGAGCATGGTGGTGCCCAGCAGGGCACCGAACAGGTAGTACTTCAAGGCGGCTTCGGTGCCTGCGGCGTCCTTGGCGAAGGCGGCCAGGACGTAGCCGGGAAGGCTGGCGAGCAGATAGCCGGCGAACAGCGTCAGCAGGTCGTTGGCGCCGATCATGACCAGGGTGCCGGCGCCGGTCAGCAGCAGCAGGACGTGGAACTCGGTCTCGCGCTTGTGGCCGCGTACGGCGTCCGAGGACATCGCCACGATCAGCAGCAGCGCGGACAGCACCGTCAGCCGTCCGGCGTCCGTGGCGGTGTCGATGACGAAGGTGTGGGAGAAGACGGCCTGTTCGCGGCCGGTTGCCATGGTGAGTGCGGTGGCCACCAGCCCGGTCACGCACGCCGCTGCGGCGAGCACCGCGATGGCCCACTGGCGGCGGCGTGGCAGCCAGCTCCCGGCGAGCAGACCGCAGACGGCGGCGGCGACCAGTGCTGTCTCGGGGATGAGGGCGGCGACGTTCTCGTTCATCGGGCCACCAGCTGGGTCACGGCGCGGCCGGCCGGTTCGACCACGTCCAGCAGGAACCGCGGGACGACTCCGATGACCAGGGCCAGGCCCAGCAGCGGAACGGTGGCCGCCGCCTCACTGGGGCGCAGGTCGACGACGCCGGTCGTGGGGATACCGGCCGGCAGGCGCGGCGGGCCGAGGAAGATTGCGCGCAGGGCCCGCAGGAACAGCGCAGCGGTCAACAGGATGCCCAGCAGCGCGATGGCGGTCGCGGTGGTCTGGGAGGCGAGACTGCCGGTGAAGATCTGGAACTCGGCGATGAAGCCGGAGAAGCCGGGAAGACCGAGGCTGGCGAACGCGGCGACCCCGGTGGCGGCGGCGAAGCGCGGGGTGTGTGCGGCCAGTCCGGAGTAGGAGCCGATCGCGTAGGTGCTGCCCCGGTCGTACAGCACACCGGTGAGCAGGAACAGGGCACCCGTCAGCAGGCCGTGGCTGACCATCTGGACGACGGCTCCGGTGACCGCGAGGGAGCGCGCTTGTGCGTCGGAGCCGGCCAGGGTTCCGGCGGCGCCGACGGCGAGGACGACGTACCCCATGTGGTTGACCGAGGTGTAGGCGATCATGCGTTTGAAGTCGGTCTGGGCCAGGGCGACCAGCGCGCCGTACACCACGGAGACCACGCCGACGACGACGAACACCAGCGCGTACTGGCGCCAGCTGCCCGGCAGCAGCGGCATGGCGATGCGCACGAAGCCGTAGGTGCCCATCTTCAGCAGCACCCCGGCGAGGATCGCCGAGCCCGCGGCCGGCGCGTCGGTGTGGGCCGGAGGCAACCAGGTGTGCAGGGGCACGGTCGGCGTCTTGACGGCCAGTCCGACACCGACGGCCAGCAGCACCAGCCCGGCGTACAGGCCCTGTCCGGCCAGCGGGTTGCTACGGGTCAGCTCCACGAGGTCGAAGGTGTGCGGGTCGGCCGCCAGGTACAGGCCGATGAAGCCGAGCAGCAGGGCGAGGGAGCCGGTGAAGGTGTAGAGGAAGAACTTCAGCGCCGCCGCGCGGGCGCGTTCCCCGTGGCCCCAGCCCGCGATGACGAAGTACATGCCAACGATGGACAGATCGAAGAAGACGAAGAACAGGATCAGGTCGAGGGCGACGAACAGGCCGACGCTGACGGTCTGCAGGAACAGGAACAGACACGCGGCGGCACGCACCCGGCGCGTCTCGCGCAGCGAGTAGACGGCCACCGCCAGGAAGAGCACGCAGACCATCGCGACCAGCGGCAGCGACAGCCCGTCCACGCCGACGTGGTAGCTCACTCCCGCGCCGGGCATCCAGCGCACCCGCTGCTCGTACTGCATACCGCCGTGCGGGTCGAAGCCGGCCCAGAGTGCGACGACGAGGGCGAGGTCGACGGCGGCCGTGCCGATCCACACCAGGACGCAGGCCCGGTCGCCGACCGTACGCGGCAGCAGAGCGAGTACGGCGCAAGCCAGCAGAGGCAGGAAGGCGACAACGGTCAGCACGGGTGGATCACCTCACCAACAGCACGATCAGGGTCAGCAGTGCGAAACCGACGACTGCTTGGGCGTAGTACTGGTGCAGCAGCCCGGTCTGCGGGCGCCGGGCCCAGGAACCGAGACGGCGTGCCCCGGACGCGACGGCACCCACAGCGGCGTCCAGCCCGCCGTCGTCGACGCGGCCCGCCAGCCGGGACAGGGCCGACCCGCCCCGTGCGAGCTGCCGTACGGCGCCGTCCACCACCCGGTCGTCGAAGGCGGCCAGCGCGCGGGCAAGCCCCATGACGGGCCGGACGAGCAGCGCGTGCGCGGTCCGTTCGAGATGCAGCCAGTCCTGGGCCCACGGAGCCGCCGCCCGCTCGGTACGCGGCGTACGGGACAGCCACCACCAGGTGGCGGCCACCGTGCCGAGGGCGAGCACAGCGGAGACCCCTGCCTCCCACGGGTGCGGTGACGGCTCGCCCCGCGCACCCAGAAGCGTGCGCAGCCAGTCGGCCGGGCCGGGCAGGGCCAGCACCCCCAGCACGGCAGCGGCGACGGTGAGGACCCACAGCGGCAGGTGGGCCCAGCGGGCGAGGTGCCCGGTGCCGCGCTGTGCGGTGCCGCGCCCGGCGCTCTGCTCGGCGCCGTGCCCGGCGGCCGGTCCGGCGGGCAGCGGCCGGGTGACGTACCACAGCGCCTTGACGCTGTAGACGGCCGAGACGGCCCCCGCCGCCAGGCCGACCGCGTACAGGCCCGGGCTCTCGGCGCGGGCGGCGGCCAGGACTTCGTCCTTGGCCGCCCACAGCGACAGCGGCGGCAGCCCCGCCAGCGTCAGCGCGCCCACGGTGAAGGCCGCGCCGACCAGCGGACGACCGCGGGCCGCCCCCCTGAGCGCGGGCAGTTGCTCGGTGCCCAGTACCGTCAGCCAGGCCCCGGCGACCAGGAACAGCCCGGACTTCACGGCGGCGTGCGCGACCAGTTGCACGGTGCCGGCCGCCACGCCCCGGCTGCCCGCGGCGAGCACCATGAAGCCCAACTGCGCGGAGGTGGAGGCGGCCAGCAGCTGTTTGAGGTCGCGCTGGGCGACGGCGACGAGGCCCAGCGCCAGTGCGCTGACGGCGCCGGTCCAGGCCACCAGCGGCCCCGCCCAGTCCGTCGCGGTCAGCAGCGGATGCAGCCGCAGCAGCAGATAGGCGCCGGCGGCGACCATGGTGGCCGAGTGCAGCAGCGCGGAGACCGGGCTCGGGCCCTCCATCGCCCGTGACAGCCAGAACGAGAACGGCAGCTGCGCCGACTTGCCCAGCGCGGCCACGACGACACCGGCACTCACCACGTGCAGCCACGCCCCACCCGTGTGGGGCAGCGCGTCCAGCCGCAGGGAGCCGACGCCACCCGCCATGGCCGCGCCCGCCGCCAGATACAGGCCGAGATCGGCGGCGCGGGTGGTCAGGAACGCGGTGTCCGCGGCGCCCGCCCGGTGCGGCTGCCGCCACCAGTAGCCGATCAGCGCCCAGCTGGTGGCGCCCATCAACTCCCAGGCCATCAGCAGAAAGGGCAGCGTCGTGGCGGTGACGGTGACGAGCATGGCACCGGCGAACAGCAGCATGACGCCGTAGAAGCGCCCCCGGTTCTCGTCCCTGCCCAACTCGGCCGTCGAGAAGGCCAGTACGGCGGTGGTGACGGCGGCGACGGTGACGACCATGACGGCCGACAGCCCGTTCACCCGCAGCCCCGCCCGTACACCGGTGAACAGCGGGGCCTCCGCGCCGGGGCGGGCCAGGGCGACGGCCACGGCCAGCCCGAGGGTGACCGCGGCGACCGCCGTGGCGGCGAGGGGGGCGACGGCGTTCACTCGCCGCCCGCCCAACCCCAGCACGGTCCCGGCGCCGAGCGGAAGGGCGATCAGCGCCCACAGCAGTGCGCTCATCCCTTCAGGTCCTCGGCCATGTCGGTCATGTCGACCTGGCGGGCGCGGTAGATCGCGGTGGTGACGGCGAAGCCCATGGCCATCTCCACCGCCATCGCCACCACCGCCGCGACGACGATCACCTGCCCACCGGCGGTGGCCGGGGCGAGGAAGTGCCAGAACGCGGCCGCGGCGACGATGATCCCGCCGATCATCAACTCGATGCCCATCATGATCATGACGATGGACTGCTGGGACAGCGCACCGAACAGCCCGACGGAGAAGAGCCCGGCCGCCAGGACGAGTACGAGTTGGAAGGTCACCTTCCCACCCCTCCTCGTACCGGGTCCCGGGCGGGGCGCTGGTCGAGGTCGTCGCCGAAGCGGTCGTAGCGGCCGCGATGGGTGGCCAGCACGGTGGCGCCGACCATGGTGGCCAGCAGCACGAAGCCGAGGACCACCATCGTCAGCATCTGCTCGCCCATCAGCGCCTTGCCGACCTGGAAGGTGGTGTCCGCCGGCGGCTCGCCCACCTTGGCCGGCCAGGGCGTCACGAAGACCGCCGTGACCAGCGCGACGAAGACCGCACCGCTGACGACGAGCGAGCCACGCTTGTTGTGCAGCATCGACATCGGCATCAGCCCCGCCGGGTTCATCATGTAAGCGATCATGAAAACGGCCATGACGACCATCTCCATGACCATCATCAGCACGATCACCACGCCCAGATACGGCAGCCCGAGCACCGTCACCACGCCCCCGACGCAGCACAGGGAGCCCATAAGGGCGAAGGTGACCCGGGCCATCGAGTTGCAGGTGAAGACCAGTACGCCACCGGCCAGGGCGAGCACACCCAGCGCCGCAAGCACCGCCAACTGCACCGTGTCCACGCTCTGCCTCCCGCGGTTGTCTCTCGTCGGTCGGTTGTCTGTCGCCGGTCGGTCGTCTCTCGCCGTCCGGTTGTCCGTCCTCAGCGGTTCAGTACGACCAGCGCGGGGACCAGCGCCTGCAGGATGCTCAGCGGGACGAGGACGACCCAGGCCAGCTCCACGTACCGGTCCGCACGCAGCACCGGCAGCCGCCGCAGCACCCACACCAGGAGGGCGAGGACCAGCAGCGTCTTGAGGGCCGACCACGCCCACGCCGGCAGGCCGGGACCCGCCCCGCCGCCCAGGAACAGCGGCACCGCCATGGCGGCACCGGAGGTGAGCCACAGCCATCGCCCCGCCTGCAACAGCAGCCGGTCGACGCCCGAGGTCTCACCGAGCACCCCGGAGGCGATGTCCCGGCCGGCCGGATAGCCGAAGGGCCCCAGGAAACTGAACGCCAGCACCCCCGCCAGATAGACGACGAAGGCCACAGGCATCCACACGGCGAACCACAACCCTTGCTGCGCCTCGGCGATCTCGCCCACCCGCAGCGACTGGGCCCCGGTCGCGGCGGAGATCAGCGCGAACATCAGCGGCAGCTCGTAGGCGAGCCCCTGAGCGACGAAGCGGTAGCCGCCGATCAGGGAGAACGCCGCGTTCGGACCCCAACCCGCCAGCCACAGGCCCGCCCAGGTCAACACCTCCATGGCGTTGAACCACACGACACCCACCGACAGATCGGCGACCGCCCGGTGCCCGAACGGGACCACCAGCACCGACAGCACCGCCGCCACCGGTACGGTCACCACGCCCGACCGCCACAGCAGTCGGTCCGGGGCAGGCATCCGGCGCGGCTGCGCCGCCAGCAGCCGCACCACCTCCAGCAGCGGACGCACCGCAGCCGCGACAGTGCGCGGCCGACCGGCGTCCCGCGCGGCGAACAGCGCGTCCCCGGCGACGGCCAGCACCGCCCCGGTGAGCAGCAGTGCGGGCGCCGCCGGCAGCGACCACCAGCTCGCCGTCTCAGTCACGCGCCGTCACCCCCCGTGCGGCAGCGGCCAGTTCGTCCGGGTCCGGATCGAGGCTGGCCACGATCAAGCGGGCCGCCGCCAGCTCGGCGCCCTCCAACAGGTCGGGCAGCAGCCGCGCCAGTGCTGCCGACGGCCATTCCCCGCCGGCAGGCCGACCGCGCGGGCCCTCCTCGTCCGCAGGCAGCGGCGCCGTCTCCGCCAGCCGGTCCACGTCCCGAACGACGTCCGCCAGCCAGGTGCGGTAGCGGGCCGGGACATCCCCGTCGGCCCGCGCGGCAGGGCCGCCGACCCCGGCCGCCCGTGCCCGGCTCCCGGCCAGCGGGCCCAGCCTGCGGGTCAGCCAGTAAAGCGTCCGGGACCGGCCGACCCGGCGCGCGAACCGCCGCACCCCGGGCCGCAGGGCGGCACCCGGCACGCCGTCGAGCAGGGCGTCCCGCAGCCGCCGGGCCGTCGTCGCCTCACCGGCCCACCCCGCGACCGCCAGCAGCCGCCCCAGACTGTCCAGATGGGCAGCCGCCCGGCGCCGGGCCGCCTGCCCGGTGCCGATCCGCTCCCCCTCGGCAGCCAGCGCCCACGGCTCCGCCCAGAACGGCACGTCCCCGCCGTCACCGAGCTGCTCCGCCGGCTCCTCCAGCTCGGCCCGCTGGATCACATCCCCCTGCAGCGTCAGCCGGACGGTCAATCCGGTGGGCCAGTCGATGAGGAACGGCCCCAAGGCGACATGCAGTTGGTCCAGCTCCAGCCCGTCCCGATCCGGCCCGGTCCCGGCCATGGGCAACCCTGCGGGCATCTCCATCCCGCCGTGGCCGCCGTGGTGGTCCACGTCATGGTTCCTGTGGTCGCCGGTGCGGGCGCCGTTGCCGTTGCCGTTGCCGTCGGAGGAGTGCCCGGCGTGGGCTCGGGAGGGGCGGGTGAGATCTGTGCGGCAGCGGTCCAGTGCGGGGCCGATCGCGTCGGGGGTGGCGGCATGTGCTCGGGCGCGAGGGGCGGGCAGGTGCTCCCACAGGCGGTCGACGGCGGGCCGCAGGCCGGGGCGGTCGGGACCGGCGACCAGCAGGATGTCGGCCACGGCCGGAGTGCGGGCGAGTGGCAGGTCGTCGAGCCGCAGACGGCGCTCGGCGGCCAGCCGGGCCGCCGTTCCTCCCGGCGTGGCCACCAGCAGCACATGCGGCCGGGCGGCCACGGCCCGCAGCACACCAGCTGTCAGGTCCATCGCAGCGCGCCCTCCCGCCAGGCGTACAGCACACCGGCGACAAGCACCGCGAGGAAGACGAACATCTCCGTCACCGCGCCCGGTCCCATGGCGGAGATGACGCGCGTCCACGGATACATGAACACCATCTCCATGTCGAAGGCGAGGAAGAGCATCGTGATCGTGTACCAGCGGACATGGAAGCGGCTGACCGCGTGCTCGCTCGGTTCCACTCCTGACTCGAACGGACCGGCGGGCAGCGGCTCGGACGTGCTCCGCAGCGCCCGGGCGGCCCCGTACACCGTGCCGACCCCGAGCAGAGCGACCCCCAGCAGCGCCAGGGCAGCGGTGGTCCCGTTCATCGGATCCTCGCCGCTTCCGTACGCCGTTCGTGCCGTACCGCCATGCTCGTTGCTCACTTCCTTTCGTGCCGCTGGTGGCCCGGCGTACCCCTAGGGGGCATACTCAATCGCCCCGATTCCCACCTCGGCTTCTCGAGGGTGCCCGCTGCCGGACCGGCTGGACCGCACGCCACGCCCGCGACGAACGAGCGACGATCTGTGGTGCGCGGACGCTTGTCGGGGTCCCCGGCTGCTGTTTGACTGCGTGTTCGGCTGCGCCACGTCGGTCCGGCTCTCCCGGGGAGGCCCCATGGAGATCACGCGTAGACATGTGTTGTCCCTCCTGTCCGCTGCCGGGCTGGCAGCGGTGATTCCCGCCTCGGAGGCGTCCTCCGCGTCGGGCGCCCCACCGGGCCGACTCCGCGACACCGGCGCGGGCACCGGCACCGGGGTCGAGCGGCTGCTCGGCAACGCCCGTGCCGTGCTCGCCGGGACGGCCGAGTCCAACTCCCGTCCCGAGACGGCGGCGAAGCTGGCGGCGGTCGCCCGAACAGCGCGCGGTCATCTGGCGGACATGGCTGCCGCGGGCGAGAACGAGTTGTTCAGCGGACTGCCGCTCGGCACCAGCGACGCCAACCTCAACACGACCTTCCGGCGGCTGTACGAGATCGCCCTCGCCTCCCGCACTCCGGGGCTCCCCCCGAGCGGCCCACCGAACGACCCGGCCACCCGGCGCCGGGTCGTCGACGGGCTGGTCCGACTCCACGAGCGCTACTACGGCGACCAGTCGCAGGGCTACTACGGCAACTGGCACCACTGGGAGATCGGCATCTCCACCAGCGTCACCGCCACCCTCCTGCTGCTCGCCGCCGAGGTCGCCGACGAACAGCCCGAGCTGACCCGCCGCTACGTCGCCTCCATGGACGCGTATCTGCGCAACGGCAAGGACGGAGACGTCGACCTCGACTCGCGGTTCCACACCGGCGCCAACCTGGCCGACATCACCACCAACCGCATCCTGCAGGGCGCCCTGCTGGACGACGGGGCCCGGATCCGCAAGGCCCTGGAGGACCAGCTCACGGTCTACGCGACCATCGACCCGTACCAACTGCGGCACGGCGTCACCGACGGGCACTACGCGGACGGCTCCTTCATCCAGCACGCCTCGGTCGCCTACACGGGGTCGTACGGCAAGGGCCTGCTGGCCCGTGCCGTACAGGTGCTGAAGTTCCTGGACGGGACCGGGTACGCCGACACCGGTGCGCTGGTGCCGGTGGTGCACCGGTGGGTGACCGACGGTTTCGCACCCGTCATCTTCGAGGGCTGGATGATGGAGATCGTCAAAGGCCGGGCCGTCTCGCGCACGGGCAGCGGCTACGCCGACAGCGCCGCGGTCGCCGAGGCCGTCACCGATCTGTCGGCCTACGCGGACGACGAGCGGGCCGCCGCGCTCAAGAGCTACGTCAAACACCTGGACGCGGCCTCGGCCGCGCCCCCGGATCCGGCCCGCTTCGCGTCACCGCTCACGGTGGTGCGCCATGCGGAGATCATGGCGGACGGCTCGGTACCGGCCGCGGACCTCAACCCGGCGGCCCGCTGCACCGCCTTCAACGCCATGGACCGGACGGTGCACCGCCGCCCGGGCCACGCCTTCGCGCTCGCCCGCAGCTCGGAGCGGATCAGCAAGTACGAGTACATGAACGGCGAGAATCTGCTGCCCTGGTTCCAGGGCGACGGCGCCTACTATCTCTATCTGGCCGGCGAGGACCAGCGGCAGGCCTTCGGCGTCGACTACTTCACCACCGTCCCGCCCTACGGACTCGCCGGTGTCACGGCGCCCGAGGAGCGACGGAAGACGATCCCGGAGCTGTACGGGAAGCCGTACTACGACAACCCGGACCATCCGCTGCACTTCACGGCCTCGTCCGAGTCGCAGAACACCTATGTGTACTTCCCGCGCGGCACCGACCACCACTCGGGCGGCGCCGTGCTCGACGCGTACGGGGCCGCCGCGATGGTGCAGTCCGACGATGTGGCGTACGCCGAACGCGACCGGCTGCCCGAGGACTTCGCGGTGTACCGGAACGCGACGGCCACCAAGTCCTGGTTCCTGCTGGACGAGGAGATCGTGGTGCTGGCGGCGGGCGTCGGGGACCGGGGCGGGGAGGGACACGGCCGGCCGGTGACCACCACCGTGGACGCCCGCACCGCCGACCCCGACGACAGGCTCCTCATCAGCGGGGAGCGGCACGGGGGCGGCGCGTGGTCGGGCGGCGCGTGGCCGCGCGGCGAGGCGGCGGACGGCGACGCGCCGCGCGGCGGTACCGCGCGGTTGCGCTGGCTGCGGTACGCGAACGAGAGCCGGGGCACGGCCGTCGGCTACCTCTTCCTCCGCTCGCCCGGCGCCGACCGCCACCCCGTGACCGTCGGGCTGGAGACCGTCACCCGCAGCCGCCGGGTCGTGCGCACCGCCAACCCGGACACCGCCGTCACCCGGCAGGTCTTCCACACCGCCTTCCGGCAGGACGCGGGCACCGAGCCGCGCTCCCTCGCCTACGCACTCGTCCCGCACGCCACCGAACGGGCCCTGCGCGGATACGGCGCCGACGGCGGGCCCCTCTCCGTCCTCGCCAACACCACCCGCCTCCAGGCCGTCCGCCACACCGGCCTTGACCTGCTGGCGGTCAACTCCTTCGCCCGGGGCCGGCAGACGGTCGCGGGTCTCCGGATCGACGGCCCGGCCTCGGTGCTCGTCCGCCGCGAGAGGGGCGGGCGCCGGGTGACCGTGGCCGTCTCCGATCCCACCATGCGCCGCGACCGGCTCACGCTGCTGGTGCGGGGTCGCCGACTGCGTCCCGTCTCCTCCGATCCCGGCATCCGGGTCGGCCACACCGCCGGCGGCACCCTGCTGCGTGTCCGCACCCACCACGCGTACGGGCGCACCTTCACAGTCACTCTGCGTTGAAGCTCCGCTCACCGCGCGCCGGACGCTAGACGGCTCGCCGCGCGGGGTACCCGGCGGACCGAGGGGCCGCGCGGTGCCGCGCCCCGCCGCGGTGAGCGAGAGGAGCATGACGATGAGTGACCAGACCCCCATGCCGTCCCAGGCCGAGGGCGAGCGCGACAACGGCTTCGCCGAGACCCGCTCCATGCTGCCCGACGAGCGCCGCAAGGCCGAGCACCCGGACTGCCCGCGCACCACGCCTTCCCAGGCCGAGGGGGAGCGCGAGGAGGACGCCGGCTGAGAGGCGACGCCCGGTCAGCCGCCCGAGTGCACCTTCCGTAGCCGCTCGGCCGTCAGGACGGTGTCACCGGCGCCTGACGGCTTCGCGCCGTTGTGGCTTTGTGGCGTTGCCGGGTGCCGGTGGTTTGTGGCTGAGCGCGCCGTTCCCCGCGCCCCTGCGGGGTGCGGTTTCAGGTGGGGTTTGCGCGGTTTCGGGCTTGGCCCAGGGCCCGGTCGGCTCGGCGAAGGAGGAACAA